>CAZDWF010000017.1:0-40042 GCA_964508895.1 uncultured Bacteroidales bacterium | reverse complement strand
AAACTACTAAAACCCCTACAAAAAATGATGATGCAATCATTGTTAGTCCTCATACTGTGACAATAGTTGCAAACACCCAGATTACTGAACTTACTATTAATGAAGGTGGTACCTTGGCTGGTGCATTTGATTTTAGTTTTAAGAATAATAGCTTTATGTCTATATCGGGTACTATGAGTGTTGCATCACTGGCATTGGGTACTGCTTCAGCTACTTGCGCAGTTTCATTAACAGGTGTCCTTAATTTAACTGGTAATTTATCACTCGGTTCAGGTACTCTTACTATAGACGGTATAGCTGATGTAGGTGCTATTTTAAATAATGATGGTACAATATCGGGTCTTGGAGAAATGACTGCAATTGACTATGATCAGACAGGTACAGGAACAATTTTTGGCATAGATATGTCAGCTACTGTTGATGGTACTACTTATTGTGGTTCAACATGGTTAGGAAATACTGCTTCAACCAGTTGGACTACGGGTACAAACTGGGTGTCAGGATCAGCTCCTTCCTCTACAAGTGCTATATCTATATTGAGTGGTACCGGAGATGCACCTGCAATAGTAGGTTCTCAAACTGTAAAAAGGTTAAATATTGGTTCCGGAACTTCGGTTACTATAGCATCTACAGGTGATCTCACTGTATCTGAAGAAATTGTTAATGATGCAGGAACAAGTGGTCTGATAATACAGTCTTCTATCACCAGTTCAGGATCTTTAATATATACTTCAGGAACTCCAAACGGTACCGTTCAACGCTATCTTACAGATAATTCATGGCACACGGTTACACCGTCTACAGAAGGTTGTGTATCAGGTGATTTTTATTTTAGTGATGCACCGGAAAGCTGGCTTACTTATCATACAGAATCTACTAATGCATGGACTTATATATTCTCATTAACATATCCATTACCTGTTGGACAAGGTTATGCGGTTTGGCTTGATGACCTTACAGATAGCGATGATATTGCAATAATGGAAGGCGCGCTTCGCCCTTCTGATTTATCGGTTACACTGGAATATAGCGGTTCAGGAAGTACTCAGGGATGGAACCTTATAGGTAATCCTTTTACATCTGCCATTGATAAAGATCTGGGTACCTGGGGAACTAACATAACAGGAACAGTTTATGTATGGGTAAATGGAGATAATGATTATCGTTATTATAATACTGTCGGTGGCGGTACTCTTGCAGGTGGGATTATTCCAATTAGCCAGGGATTCTTTGTTCAGGCAACCAGCGCTGGTGCTTTTACTATACCAGCTGCAGCACGTGCGCACAGCACAAGTTTTTATAAAAATACAGAGAAAGATGTGAAACCTTTTGTGAGGTTTGACTTAACAGCAGAAAATAATCTCACTGTTGCTTATGTGGGTTTTCCTGAAGGAGGAACATCAGGTTTCGATATTAACATGGATGCAAACAGACTTTACGGAAGCTATGAAACTCCGCAAATGATCATTCCTGAAGGCAGTAATAATTTATGTATTAAGGCTGGCAGCCCATTGGTTTACAATGTGGAACGCATTGTACCTTTAAATATAGAGTATTTTATTGACGGAAATTATGAGCTTGTTATTTCCGATCTGGATCATCTCCCTTATGTTCAGATTACCCTGGAGGATTTGATCACTGGTACTTCTCATAATTTTAATGCTAATGATACCTACCAGTTTACAGCAAATGAAGGTGATGATCCTGAGCGTTTCTTATTGCATTTTCTATCAACTAATTCCAGTGTAAATGATCCTTTATTATCTGCTGATGATAACATGAATATCTATTCCTGGGATAAAAAAATATATATAAAGTCAAAAGGTGAAGCAATTGACCAATCCGGTACAGTTGAGATATTTGATGTATTGGGCCGCTCCCTCTTGCGTCAGAATATTGAAGCACAGGAACAAATAATTATTTCCGTACCTGATTTGTGTAACTTTTTGTTTGTCAGAGTGGTTAAAGAGAATGTTATTAAAACCCAAAAAGTTTTTATCAAGTAATGACTCATTACTTGCAACTATTAAGATGTGTGCTAAAGTGACGATTAACAACTAACAGACCAGATGCAATTATTAGTAAACAGGTTGATAAGGATTATTATCATCTTTATATACTTAGGCCTGGGAATATTGGATTATTCATATGGCCAGCCACCCCCCCCGCCAGGAGGTAGTAGTGGTACTGGCAGAACAAGTGGCAATAAATTGGGTGGTTCTGTGCCTGTTGGAGGTGGGGTTTTTATTCTCCTCGGACTTGGAGGAGCATACGGAGCATTTAAGGTTTATAAAAATAAAGGAAAAAAATCAACTGATTGATTTCAGATATTATAACATTGTATAATATAATAGAGGAACACTTTCGTAATGGGGGTGCTTTTTTTTTGGATTCCAGATGCCGGATGCCAGATTCCGGATGGTGCATTGAGAAAAATTCGCGCATTATAAACCAGCAATGTTGATATGATGCCTGGGGCATGTTGTTCGCACTGGCAAAGCAATGGACGTAAGAGAATTAATCAACGAAAATCCGTGTAGCATCTGCGTTAATCTGTGAGAACTCTTATTTGCGCAATCTGCGAGAACCTTACTCCGTATGTAGTTTTCTGTTCTTCTTATAGAATTTGAATCCACCATAGGTGCTTGCAAGACTGAGTAATATGATCAATCCACTTCCGACGGGTACGTCAGTGGGGCCTGAATGATTTGAACTTGTTTCATGGCCTGGTGGTGGTGGAGGAATCTGAGCATTTGCAATGTTAATGCCAAAGAAAAACATTAGGATAATTGTGATCAGTATATTTTTGAAGCTTTTCATTATATATATTTTTTAATTTGCTGCTTGGAAATTTGGTTAATTAATCAGTTTATCTGATAAATACTTTTCTGCCTGTTGTTTGGTAATCTGCATTCAATCTTATAAAATAAATCCCGCTTGGCAGATTTGTTTTTACACTCATATTGCCGGTTTTATTCAATTCTTCAGAATGGACTACTTTCCCTGTTGTGTTTATAATTTCAATAGTATTGATCAATGTATTATATGCATTTATGTGAATGGTCTTGTCATTGGAATATAAAGTAATATCTGCAAGCTCACCCGGAGTTTCATTTACAGCTGTAACACTTCTGAAATGCACTAAAAACCTGTCGTCCCAAATATCATTTTGATTCAGGTTAAAGTTATATTCTGAGTTTTCATTAAGCTTAATAACATTTCCATTGTCTTTATCCTCAAGGGTGATTTCAACATCAGCAGGGAAGTTTTCAAGCTGTGGTAAAAAGAGTTTGAAGCTACCTGTTACATTATTTTCAATTATTAATGGAACTGTTACAGGATTCTGGAAATCTTTTGGAAGGCCCTGTATTGCTAATAAATCACTTCCGTTGAGCATAGGTGTGTATATTAACAGATTTGCCTCAGGAAGCAACTTCTCTCCATCATAATCCCTGTCAAATCCATTTGTAGCATCATCGATAAAGGAAATCAATGTCTCATTATACGCTTCATTGGCAAATTGTACAGCAAGCTTGATCCTGCTGATATCGGAATCATCTTTTAGAAAATTAGGATTACCATGTGTACGCCATGATTTGTCATAATATAGGGTTTTAGAGCCATAGCCAGTCATATCAACTCTAACCATGAATGACTGTGCAACAGCAATGTTGTCACTGGGGGCAGTTAGTCCGTTACCAACATTCCCTGCTCCACTCCAGTAAGAATAATTGTCTGCGGGGTAAACCCAGGATCCTGCTCCTGTTTCCGACCAGAACCAGATAGTACCTATAATATTTGGATTATTAGCTGAATTTGTAAAGTCAGATAAAGATAAAGGTGCCATATAAGGATTACCCACCAGGTTGATTCCATATCTTCCGGTTCCATCAGTTTTATAAATAGTGCTGGTTGAAGTAGCAGAATAATAGTCTCCTGAAAACTCAATGTTTCTGTCAGAATCAAATGTTACTGCATATCCTGTTTTTGAAGCAAATGTGGTTGGAATAGTAAAATTAGCTCCACCTAAAATATACCAGATATTATTTGGTTCATTCCATTCGAAGAAGCTATAATTACCTCCAGCCGGAACATGAACATCATTATTTGTTGCCCATGTTGCATCAAGAGTTACGTTTGTTGATGGTGAGGAAATATAGTGCCAAACATCTTTAGTAACATATCTTTCTGCAATTGCATCTCCTGTAATACTAACAGTAGCAGTTCCGTTATCAATAATCGAACCACCTGATTCAACCACCAGGTCACCATTAATAGTAAGGGTTATTCCTGTATTTACTGTAAGTTCTCCATCTTCCATAATGTTTAAGCTATTGCAGCTTCCACTGGAAGCAAGTATTGGTTCGTGAGTTGCATCACCTGGGATTACAACATGAGTTGAAGCACCTGGTATTGATGCATCATTCCAGTTAGCAGTATTATTCCATGCTGTAGAATTACCTCCTGTCCAATAACCTTCACTAGCCCGGTCTGTTATCTGGAAGCCTGAAAGGATGATGTTGGATGTAGTTAGGGTAATAGCCCCATCAGATTGATGTCTTACAGAAGCTCTATAATTAGTGCCTGCTACAAGATTTTCTGCTAATCCAACACAAGCTCCGGATCCCACATCAGCATCACTTGATAATCTCCTTTGCTGATCCCGCGAACTATACGTTAATGGAGCACCATCTAGGTTTGTTAAATACATATCAAAAGTAGGAGCATCAAGGGCAGCTGATGCCGACATATTAAACTGAGAATAAAAAAACATATCTGTGTTTGAAGCAGGTGTGCCATCCTGGCTTAATGCAGGAGTGAGGCTTGCGCTGGTTGTAGTAGCACTGGCAACCGTTGTACTAAAAGCTGGAAATGACCTGCCACCAAGTGTCGGATCTTCATATGCCATGGCAACAGCTATAAGAGTAGTGTTTGATGTTTCCAGGGTTGGGGATGCAAGGGATCCTTTGTGTGCCAGGCGAAAATAATAATTATCCCTGGCCAGGTCTGTCACCATCAAACCCAGTGATACAATCCCATAATCGTTGTTGTTATTAAAAGTACGTGATATTTCATTGCCAATATCTGTCCATGTGCCACTGAGTCCTTGACGCATTTGGAATTTCCAGTATCCTGTTTGTGCTGAACCAGAAGTCCGGTCATTATTCACTGAAGCAGCGACAAATATTTCACCGGACACCGGTAAAAATATGGCATCTGTTGTAAGGTCAGTTACAGGTTGATATGAATTAGAGGGAATTGCAACTCCCGTGCTTATGGCCTTCATATCATTATTCAATTGGATCTTACTGCTTGTGGTTCCCAGGGCAATAGCAACTATAGTGCCTGATGTAGTGTTGTCATAACTACTGTTATCTGTGGTATGTTGTAACTTAAATGTGATATCGCCAGTGTAACTGCTCATATCAAATATATATACCAACGAACCAATTCCTACATCACCATCTTTATTTCCATCAAGCGTTCTGTTAATTGTGCCACTGTATATACTGTTTGTTGCATCTGCCAACCTGAATATTGCTTCATGATTTTGAGTTAACGAATTTGCCATTCGAACTTCAAAAGTGGCTATTACCATTACTGAAGTAACATCACTTGCACTGCTACCAATACTCAGTGTTGTACTGGCCACATCAATATATGTTCCAGCATCGATTGTAGTGGTTGAACCCTGGCCTTCGGCAGTATTAAGATTATCAGCAAAAATCTGGCTTGTAGCAAACAACATTGCTATAATATATAATGTGTGTTTTTTCATAACTTGATATTTCGTTTGGTTTTTGAAAAAGGACAACTAATATAACAAAATTTTATATGAATTTCAAGGAATTCAGTTTATAAATCATCTATATTAATTCGATATATGTACATATATATATAGAACAATACATAAAATTAAAGTATTATAACAATAAATAATTACAATTGTTTAAGCTTCTGCAGAAATAAATTCCAATTATTAAATTATTAAGCGGGGAGGACATGATGTCGTGCTTATGCAGTCGATAGGCCTGGTTGCTGGCCTGTGGTGCAAGTAGTTATCGGGTTTGCATTAAGTAAGTATTCATTATCTGGTACATGATTCCTTTCCAATATAGCTGATCCTGTATTTGATCAATAGAGTATTGATATTGGCTTTTGTTTTAATATATTAAAAATTTATTGCAAATACGAAACAACTACGAACCAACTTCGAATCAAATATGATAAATATCGAATTTAATACGAAATAGTTGCGAATTAAATACAAGTTTAGTATATTTGTTCTAATAAAATAACAATGCTGACGGCTAACAGTTGACAGCTGAAGTATAAATTAAGAATCATTATCATTAAGTGCCTGCTTTCCGAAGCTGTAGCGAAAGCAAGGTGCATCACGAAATACAATATCATGGCAAAAATTCTTAACGGTATCACCGGTAACCCATCAGGCAAAATGGGAAACCTAATAGCATCATCCTGGAAGGGAATACCTTATTTGAAATCCCGTCCGATAAAGGTCAATCAACCCAATACAGAAAAGCAACTGGCTCAGCGCATGCGTATGAACAGGGTGCTGGAATTTGTTAAACCTCTTAAGGAATTTCTTCCAATAGGCTTTGGGGCTTATGCCATTAATAAATCGGCATATAATGTTGCCATGTCTGAGAATATGAGGAATGCACTAGTGGGAGATTATCCTGAGATCCATATAGATCATGCCCGATTCCTGCTTAGTAAAGGCAACCTGCCTACTGCTGAAAAACCTGTAGTTTCATTATTTGAAACAGGAATGCTGAAGGTGACATGGAGAGATAATTCTTCTGTTTATACTGCAGACAGCGATGATAAGGTTATTATTGTTATTTGTAATCTGAAGAGTTATGAAACAGTATTTAATTTGGAGTCGGCCAAAAGGTCAGATAAAGAGGTGTATATTTTTATTCCTGAGAATTATAAAATGGAAGATATAGTTTGTTATGTGAGTTTTGCACGGCAAGAATATCTTGATGGGAAGATTACGGAGAGAGGGATTTCTAATAGTGTTATGTGTGAACTTGGGGGTTAAGGGGTTAAGGGATTGGTGCTATAAGCCGTTATGTATTACGCCTCACGTTTTTCACCATGGTTTTTCAAGGTCGCGGCTGCGGAAAATATGATTTCTCGGTACAAAATAAGTTTCCTGTGAATTCCGGCCCAGGATAATGGGGTTTTGTGTAAAGAATCTCTGAAGCCTGGCAATGGGGATCAGCATGAACAGGTAAATGATCCCAAGCAAAATCCATGTGATGCTTTTGATAATCAAGAAAACAGATTGTATAAGCAATAATTCAGTTTTATTCCTGAGCCATGGAGAGAATATAAAGGCTATGACCAGGAAGATGGAGATTCCCAGGAATATGTAATTGTCGGTGATAAAGTAAGCAATCAGAAAGATCACCGACAAAAGTAATGAGATAATATATGATTTTATGCTGTTCACTTTTTACAATAATAACTTCATCTCGATTCTTATCGCGTCACGCGTTAGGTGTCACGTTTATAATATTGCAAGCAATAATGGTACTATCAGACTGCCACTTACAGCGATCAAAAGTGTAAGTATAATTAAAATCATGACAGGCATAAGCCAGTAATTCTTTCTTTCGGTAATGAAGTAAAATAAATCTTTTATTATATACATCTTCATCGTTTTTAAGATTCTGCAAAATTTTTTAAAGGTTCTTTTATCAGATTTTCAGGATTATTAGTGTATATGCTTTTTCTGTTAATTATTCTCTTTTCTTTATAATAAATATAATAAGTTGCCAGTGCTGCTCCTATTGCTCCACTTTCTTTAGACCTTTCCTTACCCACAAATATTTCATCGAACAATCCGGAATTAAGTAAAAGGTTCTTATTAGGTTTCCAGAAGCTCAGATTATTAACCAGGCATAAATTCGTTGATTGGGTTTGCATTTTTACCTCTTTTAATAAACGAATAAATATCTCGTCAATAATAATTCTCAATGCTGCTAGCAAATTGTGGTGTGACTGTAATAATCTACCGCTATTCTCAGGTTTTTGAATGCCAAATATCTTTGTCCACTGTGTATTCCTGATCATCCTGCATGCATTACTGAATTCAAAGAATTTCTGATCAAGAATATAGGAACCATCGTATTTTATATCTATAACATCCCTTTTTAATAGTTCTACGAATCGCTTTGTTTCAGTATGTTCGAGGCTGTCAGCTTTGATACTGCTTGCATCAAATCCTTGTTCATTATAATTTATTCCCAGGAAACAAAGAGCTGATTTGTATAATAATTCAAGTGAATGTGGATATCTTAGTTCCCTGATCACTTTTATATTATTATTATGACCATGCCCGATTGATATAGTTGCCCATTCACCACAATTATCCAGGATTAGAATTGCAGATTCAGTGAAGGGTGATGTGTAAAATGCATTTGCACTGAATGAAAGATGTTGTTCTGGGAAAAGAAATCTGATGTTTGCCCTGTTAAACTTACCTGCCTTGCGGAGGTTATCTGATATCAGTTTTTTTATCAGGATATTGTGATTTATCCATTCGGGCATAGAGCTTAAAAAGGATTTCATGCCTTTGGGAGCCAAAGCATAATATGTTTCTAATACTCGCTCGAACCTGAGCATGGGCTTTGAGTAAAAAGCTACTGCATCGAGCTCGTCAACTTTAAGATTACATTCAGTAAGACAGTGTTTGATTGAGTTGAGGGGAAACTGGTATTTGGCAGGCTTGACAGTGAACATATCCTCATTTGCAGAAGTAATAACTTCTCCGTTATAAATGATGCTTGCGGCCGCATCAAAAGTAAATGCTGATAATCCAAGTATCTTCATATTCACTTCGGGTGAGTTGTATATAGTATTAGTTAATCTAAAATTAATCCTGATTTATTGTAATAGTCAATAAGGAATCAGTTAACGGTGAAATGAAATCAGTTACTGGTGTTATGTTGTTGTGAGGGTATACTAATTTTTGATCTTATCTTCAAATGCCTTACTGAATTTTTCAAGTTTTGGTTTTATCACCATCCTGCAGTATGCTTGATTTTTGTTATCATTGAAATAATTCTTATGATAGTCTTCCGCAGGATAAAATACAGTAAACTTTGTAATCTCAGTAACAATAGCGTCAGAAAATACCCTTTCTTCTTCCAGTTTTAATTTGTAGGTTTCGGCTAACACCCTTTGCTCATCATTATGATAAAAAATTACAGATCTGTACTGAGTACCCACATCTGCACCCTGCCGATTCAAAGTAGTTGGATCATGAGTGTACCAGAATACTTCAAGTAATTCTTCAAATGAAATAATTTCAGGATCAAAAACTATCTGTGCTACCTCTGCATGTCCTGTAGCACCATCACAAACTTCACTGTATAAAGGATTCTTAATATGACCTCCTGAATATCCTGGTAAAACAGATTTTACCCCATCCAGTCTTTGAAATATTGTTTCAACGCACCAGAAACAACCTGCGCCAAAAGTGGCAGTTTCGTTGGAAGTTTTTGTATCCTGAGATTTAGCTTGCATAAGTATTATTGATAAAAGGATTATTATAGATAGTCTTTTCGACATAAATTCATTTATCTCTTAACATACACCTATACCAGAGTGTTCAATGAAATACCTAAATTTCACCTCAATAATAAAAGAACGATTTTGATTACCTTATTTTAAGTTTATTCTTTTGGCTTCATAGCCCAGAGAACATTAATAATTTTCCATTCACCATTGATCTTACCAAGCTGAACATAGTCGATAAAGTCGAAAAACTCTGTTACAGCTTTGGCAGTAGCAATGTTTCCAAAAATGTCATAGATAGTAATATCACATTCCAGCTTACCATTCTCTTCAGAATCATCCTTTTTTTCTTTTGTATAACCCCAAAGTGCCATGGCGGTGAGACCTTGCACGTAACTTTGTCCGTTACGACCAGTATATATCACTCTTTTAGCAAGATCATCATAAAGGGCTTTTTCCATCCTGTCTTCATCACCTGTGTAGAAGCCTTCCAGATAATTCATGATGGTTTCTTCAATAGCAATTGTATCTGCTTTTGTTGCTTGTGCAAAGGTCTCACTGCAAGAATTGATAAGTACAGCGAGAAAGAGCATGAAAAAATATTTCATATGTTAATTTTTGAGTTAATATAATTCCGATCACCTAATAATCTCAAAAGATGTACCAAAATACGTAATGACCATAAGATCAGTTATATTAGACAAGTTTGAATATTCAAAGCTGAAATAAAATTGTACTCTTGTGTTCAGGGTATGTTCGGAAACGAACGAGAGCCACTTTGTAGGGATTCAGAATGCAGATTAGAGATCAACGAATTGAGAACTAATAAAAAAATAAAAAATAATTAGACAGGATTAACATGATGTGCGTTGTGCCTATTGGTGACTTCAACTCAAACCAGATTACTATTAATACAGCAAGCCATAGAGCCTAGGACCCAGTGCCTGGGGCCTGGTATCTCTCACAGACATCAAACAATCTCTCCACCGCATCACCATCCTTACCAAATCTGCAAACACACTCCTTCCTGTGTTCAAAATATTTTCCCGTGATATCATCAACTTCTGATGAGGTTGCAAGCCAAACCGGTGTATACGCTCCCTGATCGGGAGACTCATGCCCGCCGTAGCCGAGATTATTACTAAGTGTGGAGTTTACATCTCCCGGGTGGCATGCATTAACTGTTACATCTTTATCCTTTAAACGATTTGCAAATGCAACAGTAAGCATTCGATCTGCCTGTTTCGACTGGCGATATGAAGTGTCATTATTGTAATGTCTTGTTTCAAATTCGAGATCGTTAAAGTTAAGGTCACCTGCCCAGTAGCTGGCAACATTTACTATTCTGGTGGGGGAGTTTTCAATCAGCAGATCTTTAAATTCTTCTATCATCCAAAAATATCCAAGCACATTTGTTGCCCATTGCATTTCAATTCCTTCGGGTGTTAATTCCCTTTTTATGGGGGTAGCTCCTGCATTATTGACCAAAAGATGCAAAGGCCCTTTCCATCTCTTCCTGAATTCTTTTATTGAGCTTTGCCTTGAAAGGTCTACCATTTCATAAAGGATATCATTATTTCCTGAAATATCAATAATTTGTTTTAAAACCTTCCTGGCTTTGTATTCATCCTTTGCTGTTATCACAACCTTATAATTCATAGAGGCTATTTGCCAGGCGATGGCTCTTCCTATCGACCCTGTTGCTCCGGTGATAATAGCTATTTTCATTTTCTTATTTTTTATGTATTAAAATTAGCAAATAATATTAATATTAAATATATTAGCTTTATGATTATATATTTACTTTTAATATTAGCAGGCTTATTTGCAATTTACTGGACCTATAAAACAAGAAAGCTGTTTCCGGGAATTATTTCAATAGGTATGGTGGCAGGAATTGTCATGGTATTGTTAAAATGTGATACAATCCAATTACCTGGCCTATATGTATACATGGCTTTCGTTATTCTTGCTTTCATTTATGGCTTAATTGCAAAACGGAAAAGCTTTGTCACAAGATTAACCATTTGTATGATGTCGGCATCTATTTTCACTTACTGGTTATGGGTATTGAATCACTGGCATGGAAATACATTGTTGGTCCCGATTTTTGCACTGCTGATTTTTGCAGCAGGATTGTTGAGCAATGCTAAGTTGAAATATGAATGGGGGTTTGTGGTGATATTGGCTGCGGATGCAGTGAGTATAATATTGGAGAAGATAATGATATGAAGAATGTACCTTCAATCCCGTCACCCCATCACCTTTTTATTTCACTGTTCCCTTAACAACCAACATATAACTCTCTGACACACCTTGTACCATTACCTTTACATTCTTTCTGAACTGCCCTGCTTTACGGGCATTATAAGTTACATTTACAGTACCTGTCTCTCCGGCAGGAACCGGTTTTTTGGTATATTTAGTAGCTGTGCACCCACATGATGCTTTTACAGAAGTAATCACTATGGGTATATCTCCTTTATTTTCAAATTCAAAAACTGCTGTTACCGGCTTATCTTTTTCAATCTCACCAAAATCATGAGTAGTTTCATCCCAGCTGAGATTTGCCCTGGTATCTGAATAACCACCATTTATGCTATCAAATGAATTAAATCCGCCTATCAAAAGGACAATGAATAAAATTAATGTTGTCTTCATAACGATTTGTTTTAGTTTCAGACAAATGTAAATTACGAATATTCAGATTGCAGTTAATGAATTCATAACAATAGTTAATGAGTTGTTAATGCTTTGTTAATGATTTACCTTGCATCAGGATTTTTGTAAATTAGTGTTATGAAGAATCAGACTGTTCGCTGGGTAATATTAATGGGAATTATTGCTATTGTGGGAATAATCAGTGTTCAGGTATATTTTGTTTACCATACCATGAGTACTCAGGAGAAACAAACTTCCCAATCTATTAATATTGCCTTGAGAAGTGTTGCAGAAGGCCTGAGTACTTTTAATGAAAGCACTCTTCCTGATGAAAATATTGTACATCAATACAGTCTGGCATACTATATAGTGGATATTAATGATTTCATTGACCCAACCATACTGCAACATTACCTGAAAAGTGAATTCAACAAAAGAAATCTGGAACTGGATTTTGAATATGCTATTTACGACTGTTATAATGATGAAATGGTTTATGGAGATTATGTGAGTCTTAGTGAAAAACCTCTAAAAAAGAACAAGATTACCGAATGGCCCAAATTCGGTGAAAGTGTCTATTATTTTGGTGTACATTTTCCAGGGATGAGAAATTATACTCTGGAAGATATGGGAATATGGTATTTCTTTTCAATCATACTCATTGTAGTAATCCTTTTCTTTGGTTATTCCATGTTTGTGATCTTCAGACAAAGAAAACTGGCCGAGATACAGAAAGATTTCGTCAACAATATGACCCATGAATTCAAAACACCACTTACCTCTTTAGCATTGGCTTCCGACGTATTGCAGGATGAAAAGATCACTGAGGAACCGGAAAGGATTAAAACGTATTCCAGGATAATTAAAGAGCAAAGTCTCCGGCTTCAGGAGCAAATGGAAAAGGTCCTGCAAATTACGGCCAGTGAAAAGCTAAGCTATAAGTTCAAACCTGAGGAGATAAATATTGAGGAATTACTTTCAGAGATAATCCTTGAAATGAAACTTAAAGCTGAAGCAAAAAATGGATTTGTGGATTTATCGTCAAACTGCAATGTAATCATGATCAAAGCAGATCGTTTCCATTTAACAGGGATGCTGTTGAATATTATCGACAATTCACTGAAATATGTTGATGGTCCACCAGAAATTACTATTACAGTATCCTGCGATAATAATATTCTAAACCTTGAAATACAGGATAATGGAATTGGTATAGAAGCTAAATACCAAAAAAAGATCTTCAAGAGATTTTTTAGGGTGCCTAAAGGAAATATTCATGATATAAAAGGCTTTGGGCTCGGACTCAGCTATGTAAAACAGGTTGTGAAAGAACATAAATGGAAACTTAGCCTGGAAAGTGAAGCAGAGAAAGGAACCCGTATTCGAATAATTATTCCAATCAAAAATTAAGATGCAGGAAAAGAAACCAAAGATACTCTATGTTGAAGATGATGAAACGCTTCGCTATATAACTTCAGAAAACCTGGAACGAAAAGGATATGATGTGATTCAATGCGGAGATGGTGAAGAAGCATTTGCAAGATACCACCAGATTCCTTTTGATATATGCTTGCTTGATGTGATGCTTCCCAAACTGGATGGTTTCACTCTGGCTAAAATGATTAGAAAGGAAAACCTGGATATACCTGTAATTTTTGTTTCTGCCAAGTCGCTGACTGAAGATAAGCTCGAAGGATTATTGCTCGGTGCCGATGATTATATTGTAAAACCATTTAGTATTGAAGAACTGGTATTAAAGATAGAGGTATTCCTCAAAAGGTCGAAGATAAGTAAGGACGACAGCTCCGATAATATATATAAAATTGGTAATTGCAGGCTTAACTTTAAAAACCTCTTGCTGATTTGTGGTGATGAAGAAAAAAAACTAACCTACAGAGAAGCAGAATTGTTAAAGTATTTCTTTCTGAACCGAGATAGACTGTTGAGTCGTGAAGAAATACTCACAAACATCTGGGGCGAGAACGATTATTTTGCAGGAAGAAGCCTGGATGTTTTTATATCAAGGTTAAGGAAGCATTTTGTGGATAGTCCGAGTGTGACGATTGAGAATCGTCATGGAGTTGGATTTGTATTTAGAGTTGAATAAAATCATATAAACTCTCACTAACTCATAAACTCATAACTTATAAACTCATAAACTTCCCACTACCAACCTCATTTTCGGTTCAAATGCAGCTTATGACTAATACTCGTAAATATTGCCAGAATTTCCTTAGCCTCTTTTAAAAGATCAGTAATATTTTCTTTATTATTTGGATCAACTCCCTGGAGTACTTCCAGCCAATATACTGTTTCACTGGCTTCACCCAGACTAATCCTAATTTTATTAATAAAATCAGCTCTGCTTCTTGCCCGATTTGCTTCCCTATAGTTTGCACCTATGCTGCTCCCTGAGCGAGTAACCTGATTTTTAACAGATCTGATTTCTTGATTTCCCTTGAGTTTCATGCAATAAGTAATCAGATCAATGGAAAAATCTTTTGTTCTTTTTTCAAGTTGCAGGCCAAATTCTGTATTATTCATAAAAGTATTTAAGTTAAGTATTTATAGAGGATGTTATACCAGTTAATAAACTTTTATAGGATTTATTCCCTATATTTTGGAGGTTTATTTAATTGTAAATAGAAAGTTCTACATAATATAGGGATACAAGAGATGTTGGGAAAGAAAGAAGTGTTGTGATTATGGTTATGTTATGGGGGTTGGGAGTTTATGAGTTTATAAGTTTATAAGTTTATAAGTTATGAGTTTTTGAGTTTGCAAGTATTTTGTAGTTTGCTATATAGGAGTAGTTTCCGGATCTGTCATTGATAAAATCACATTTTATTCCTACATTTGCATCTACATATTCACTTAGGTTAAAGTTTAGAGTGGATGGGACTGGTGTCTCGCCTGGTCTTCAAAACCAGTAGCAGACGGATAAAACCGGCTGTGGCAGGTTCGATTCCTGCCCTCTCTGCCAAGGAAAATTATATGCAGAATATCTCACTACAATGGCTACAAATAAGGGAATCCTGAGGAAACTTCCCGGTGTTGACAAATTGCTTGCAAGGCCGAAAGTTAAAATCCTCCTCGAACAGCATGATAATGCTGTTGTCAAATACTGTATCAGGAATGTTATAGATTCGCTGAGAGATATTGCATTGCATAAAGGACAGCTTCCCCCCATTGAAAAGATTGAAGAAATAGTTGAGACAGAAGTCAATCAGTTTACTTCCAGAAGTTTTAAGAAAGTATTAAACGCAACAGGTGTTGTAGTTCATACCAATTTGGGCCGTGCTCCCTTTAGTGATGTAATTATCGATGAAACAGCTGAAATCCTGAAAGGTTATAATAATCTTGAGTTTGATCTCAATACAGGAAAGCGTAAAACACGCTATTATCATATTACTGATTTACTGAAATATCTCACCGGAGCAGAGGATATTCTGGTGGTAAATAATAATGCTGCAGCCGTAATGATGATATTGCGGGTGTTTGCTTATAATAAAGAGGTAATTGTTTCCAGAGGAGAACTGATTGAGATCGGTGGTTCATTTAGACTTCCTGATATCATGTCTGCTTCTGATTGCAAAATGATTGAAGTGGGAACAACCAACAAAACCCGGATCCAGGATTATGAGAATGCTGTAAGCGATGAAACAGCACTATTATTCAAAGCACATCAGTCGAATTATAAGATAGAGGGTTTTACACAGGAAGCAAGCTTGCAGGAACTTGTTACACTGGGTAAAAAGAAAAAGATCCCTGTTGTTTATGATATGGGTTCGGGATTGCTGAGGAAAACGTCTGTTCAGGTTTTGAAGAACGAACCGGATGTAAGGCAAACACTTGCTGAAGGAATTGATCTTGTGACTTTCAGTGGAGATAAATTGCTTGGAGCTTCCCAGGCAGGTATCATTGCAGGAAAGAAAGCTATGATAACTAAGCTGAAGAAAGAACCGCTTCTAAGGGCATTGAGAGTGGGTAAAACAACACTTGCCCTGCTGGAATCAGCCTTGCATTATTACCTGAATGAGGAAACACTGATAAAGAATAACACTATTTTCAGCATGCTTACACGTGAATCTGAAGATGTTAAAAAGTCAGCAGAAAAATTAAACAAACTTCTCCTGAAAAAAGGAATTGCATCTGATGTAACAGGCAGCAAGGGATATTGTGGGGGAGGAGCTATGCCTGGAGAAGAGATCAATAGCTATGCTGTTCGTTTGATTTCAGGATATGATAATAACAAACAGAAATCGGATTTTGCTGAGAATATGTATTATGGATTAATGGGGGCAGCATCTCCGGTAGTTGCAATATTAAAGAAAGGACTTATTGAATTTGATATGTTAAGCATTCCTGAAAAGGAAGTAAACAATCTTGCTAAGCATATTGAAAAAATATATCTAGAAGTAAAACAGATATGAACCATCTTATTATTGGTACTGCAGGACATGTAGACCATGGAAAAACATCTTTGATAAAAGCCCTCACAGGCTTTGATTGCGATACCCACAAAGAGGAGAAAGAGAGAGGAATAACTATTAATCCGGGATTTTCCCACCTGGATCTTCCCAATGGAGAATCTATTGGTATCGTTGATGTGCCCGGCCATAAGGATTTTATTAAAAATATGGTAGCCGGAGCTCATGGTATTGATATAGTGGTGCTCGTAGTTGCAGCGGATTCAGGGATCATGCCTCAGACCACTGAGCATGTAAAGATCATTGAAATGCTTGGTGTTGAGAAAGGCATTATCGCTCTTACAAAAATTGATATGGTTGATGAGGAAACTCTTGAACTGGCAAAGCTCGAAATAATGGAATTCCTGGAAGGAAGTAAATTGGAAGATGCTCCAATAGTGAGTGTCTCTTCTGTTACAGGATCAGGAATTGAGGATTTGGTAAGTGAGATCACAAAAGTGGTGGAAAACACTGAGAAAAAAGAAAGATCAGAGTCTTTCAGACTTTATGTTGACAGGCTTTTTAATGTGAAAGGAATTGGATTTGTTGTTACAGGAACTGTTATTAATGGAGCAATTCAATCGGGAAAGGATGTTTATCTGCTTCCGGGAAAAGGAAAAAAACTCAGGGTTAAAGGAATTGAAAGGCATGGAAATGCTGTAGATAAAGTATTTAATGGTGACAGGGCAGCAATAAACCTATCAGGAATTAAACAGGGAGATTTTGAAAGGGGAATGATATTGTCAGGAAAAGAAGTGGATAGCACTTCTATGATAGATGCAGGCATTACACTATTTGAGAATAATATAAGCCTGGGCGTTTGGTCAAATGTGATTTTTTATGCAGGAACTTTTGAATGCATGGCCAGGATGCATCTGCTTGACAAGGATGAAATAGGTGATAATGAATCGGCCATAGTCCAGATCCATCTTGAATATCCTGCAATATTATTTAACCAGGATAAATTCATTATCCGAAACTCTTCCAATGATATTTCTCTCGGAGGAGGTACCGTATTAGATGTTAACCCGCTTCATCATAAAAAGAGAACGGAAAAACTTGTCAATGAACTACAGGCATTGAAAAATGCGTCTTTAAGTAATGCAGGAGTTCTGGATCTTGCCTTTATAAAACTTAGAAAGGAAAACAAACCTATGCTTCTTGATGATCTTTCCGGAAGTATTGAGAGATCTACCGAAGAGATCCTGGAAGAAATTGATCATTCAGAAAGAGATAACATTCGGCAATACACTGCTGATATTGGGGAGATCCTTATTGATAGCCAGCTCGATGATGAATATAAAGAAAAGATTATTGCAGAACTGGAAAGCTGGCATAAAAAGTATCCTGTTTTTAGACATGGAATGGATCAAAAGGCATTTACTGGAAAATTTGGATTTACTGCTAATCAGGCCGGACAGAAATTTGTTTATGCATTACTCGAAAAAATCAGATCTGAAGGCTTGATAAAAAAATACAATGATACCTGGATACTTAGCGATCATAAGGTAAATATTGATAAAAAGATGCAGGATCAGATTGACTGGGTGGAGGATGAAGTTTCATCCTTCGGCATGGAAAAACCCATGTATCCTGATCTTGAAGCAGCAGCTCTTGCTAACGGAATTTCAGGTGATAAGCTGAAAATGATACTTATTCACCTTTCACAGCAAGCTAAGCTTTACTATAATCAAAGTGATGTAATACATAATAACATCCTTGATAAGTGTAGAAAAACCTTGCTGAATGATATCAAGGATAGAGAAAAAGGAATCAATGAAAAAGAATTCAGGGAACTGATCAATGGTACCAAAAAGCTGGTGCAATTGCTGTTAACGATATTCATAAATGAAGGGGTGATAAAGAAAGATACATTTTATATACATATAACTGACTTAGGAAAAAAGACTATTAATTAAAACTTCGGACTTCTCTCTCCCTACTTGTAGGGAGGGCTGGGGTGAGTAAAAGAAATATTTATATATGAAAACAATTGATGTAAAGGGATTGAAATGTCCTATGCCACTTATACAAACCAAAAAAGCATTATCTGAGATTGCTAAGGACGAGGCTTTAAAGATCATTATTGACAATAAGGAATCGAAAACCAATGTGATGAGATTTCTTAAAGATAATGGCGTGGAAGCCACATTGAAAGAAAAAGGAGGAATTTTTGAGATCATAGCTAATATGGCAGAGGATGATATGGAATTGTCGAAAGCTGAAGATTATTGTGCAACACCATCTGTTGAGGTTGAAAAGGATTATGTTTTCGTTCTTGCAAAGAACTATATTGGCGAAGGTTCTGTAGAGCTGGGTAAAACATTGATGGGAGGTTTCATGGAAGCTCTTCTCTACCAGGATGAACGCCCTTCAACTATTGTTTTCTTTAATTCCGGAGTTCTTCTTGCATTAAAGGATTCTCCTCATCTTGAAACATTCAAAGGACTTGAGGAAATGGGTATAGAACTGCTTATTTGTGGAACTTGTTTGAAATATTATGATAAACTTGATGCACTTGGTGTAGGAAAGGTTTCTAATGCATACGATATTCTAAGTAGTCTTACAAAAGCTTATAAAACTATTAACTTATAGAAACTACAGAACGATGAAGTTTGATTTATTATCTACCGTTGACCAGGGTGGTTGTTCAGCAAAATTATCAGCAAAAGAATTGGGTAAGGTTTTAAAGGAACTCCCTCCAATGGATAATAAAAATCTGATTGTTGATATTGAAACTCATGATGATGCAGGAGTTTACAAGATCAGGGATGATTATGCACTGATATTGACCACTGATTTTTTCCCACCGGTTTGTAGTGATCCTTATGATTTCGGACAAATTGCAGCTGCTAATGCTTTGAGTGATGTTTATGCTATGGGCGGAAAAGTATTAACAGCTTTGAACCTTATGATGTTCCCTGCTAATTTACCTATGGAAATGCTTGCTGAGATATTAAAGGGTGGACAGGATAAAGTGATGGAAGCAGGAGGAGTGATTGCGGGAGGACATACTATTGCTGATGATATTCCAAAATACGGATTGGCTGTTACAGGATGGGTTCATCCTGATAATCTGGCAACCAATGCAGCAGCAAAAGCAGGAGATGTGCTTGTGCTTACTAAAGCTGTTGGAACAGGAGTGGTCATTTCTGCAAAAAGAAATAATCTCTGTTCAGATGATACTTATCAGATGGCAATTGATACGATGAAACACCTGAATAATAAAGGTGCTGATATCATGAATAAATACAGTGTGAAATGTGCTACGGACATAACAGGATTTGGTTTGCTGGGCCATGCCATGAAACTTGCTGAGGCTAGTAATGTATCAATAAATATTAAAGCTTCATCTGTTCCCTCACTTCCTGATGTTGCTGACCTGATAGAAATGGGGTGCATACCCGGAGCCGCTTTCAGAAACCTCGACTTCATTGAAGAATATTGTCACTTTGATAAATCCCTTGATTATAATTCGAAAATGTTTCTTGTTGATGCTCAAACTTCAGGCGGATTGCTGATGTGTGTGGATAAGGACAAGGTGAATGATCTCTTAATAGATCTAAAAACTTTGGGTTATGGGAAATCGGCCTTAATCGGAGAGGTTCATGAAATGGGATCAGAGTTGCTTAGAGTGGGGATGTAATAATATCTGTTATAAAGTCGATATAAATTTAAAATAATTACAAATAACGAAGAATCAATACATTAATATGTATTTATATAGATTTTTATTTATTTTTGTGTGCTACATTTAAAATCTTAAAATTCAAACTATGAAGAAATCGTTTATTACTCTCGCAATGGTATTCATTACCTTTGTGGCCTTTACACAGCAGATCTCTCGTACACAGGTTGTGCATGAGCAGGCTACTGGCTTATGGTGAGGCTACTGTCCAGGCGCAGCACAAGGAGCTGACGACCTGATCACTAATGGTTATAATGTTGCCGTTATTGCTTATCACGACGGTGACCAATTTGCAAATAATTATTCATCTTCTCGCATCTCATATTACGGTATTACAGGATTTCCAACTGTTAAATTTGACGGTGTTGAAACCGTTGTCGGTGGAAGTTCATCATCCAGTATGTATTCCAGCTATGTTCCAAAAGTAAATGCCAGAAATGCTATAGATGTTGACTATTCAGTTGATATCTATGGACAAAATACCGGCAGCACATACGATATTATTATTGAAGCTATTCAAGTAGCGGGTACACCGGTATCAAACCTTAAATTACACTTTGTTGTTACAGAATCCGGGTTTCCCGTTTCATGGGGTATGGTTACCGTAGCAAATTATGTTTGTCGCTTGATGGTACCTGATGAGAATGGAACAGCAATAGATTTTACAGGCTCATCAACTCAACAGATTAGCCTTCAGTTTACACTGGATCCAAGTTGGGATGTTAATGAACTTGAATTCATTTCATTCATCCAGGATAATTCATCAAAAGAGGTGCTGAACGGTAACAAGGTACATGAGAATAACCTGGTTCCATTTCAGGCCACAGCATACTTTGAAGCGGCGGATACAACTATTTGCGAAACTCACTCAGTACAGTACTTTGATAACTCATTGGGTAATGTGATCTCATGGGACTGGACTTTTGAAGGCGGTACTCCTGCAACTTCTACTGATCAGAATCCAACGGTTACTTATGCTACTGCCGGTGACTGGGACGCTACTCTCGAAGTTTCTGATGGCACTGTTACCGATATCCTGACAAAACAGGATTATATGCATGTAAGTGCCATCCCTACTCAGCCTGATACACCTAATGGCCCGGTTGAGGCATGTCAGACAGGTACTTTTGATTATACTACAAATGATGTGCTTTATGCAACATCTTATTTGTGGATAGTAGATCCTGCTGCTGCAGGTACTATGTCAGGTACAGGTACAACAGGAACACTTACTCCTTCAGGAACTTATACTGGTGCGTTTAATGTAAGAGTCAGAGCTGAAAATTCTTGTGGTGATGGTGTGTGGTCAAATGATTTTGGTGCAACAATGTATACTACTCCTACAGCCTTCCCACTTTCCCCAGGTGGTGGATATTGTATTGGTTCAGCAGGTGTTGAGTTATTGCTTTATGGCAGTGAACTTGATATTGATTATGAACTTTATTTAGACGGTACAACAACAGGACAAATTACTGCAGGAACAGGTGATACTCTCAACTTTGGCCATCAGACTGATGAAGGTATTTATACTTGCATAGCTTATTCTGATTATTGCCAGAATGAAATGATCGGTAACTCATGGATTTATCCTGTTGATCCTCCCGGACAAGCAGCAACTCCATACGGACCTGAAACAGTTTGTAATAATGAAACGGGTGTTCAATATTCAACTAATGGTGCCAGCAGTGCTGATACATATTTATGGGAATTAACTCCTCCTGAAGCAGGTGTTGTTACAGGAACCACTGTCGATGCTACCATTGACTGGGATCCAGACTTCACAGGCCCGGCTCAGCTTATTGTTACCGGAGAAAATGACTGTGGCTTAGGTGATGCTTCTGATGCACTGGATATTACAGTTAGCGCAGCTCCTGAACCAGTAGTTTCCGGATTAACACTTGTTTGTAATGATGAAGAGGCTACTTATTCAACTCCTGATGTAAGCGGAAATACATATACCTGGTCTGTAACCGGTGGTACTATTATCGCAGGTGCTGGAACTCATGAGGTCACAGTTAAGTGGGGTGATCCAGGAATGGGGTACGTAAATGTTACTGAAGAAAATTCTGACGGATGTTCAACTACTACCGCTGATTTTGAAGTAACTATCGACGATTGCACAGGAATTGATGAGCTAACAACAGGTGTTATTAAAGTATATCCAAACCCAGCCCATAATTCATTAAATGTTGCCCTTACTCTTACTAAAGAGCAGGAGTTGACAATTTATGTAATGAATCAGATGGGACAGCTTGTTTATAACATGACAACTTCTAAATCCGCAGGAGATCAGATCATTACACTGAACACTGAAAATCTTGAAGCAGGTGTTTATTCAGTGAAGATCGTTTCTGATGAAGGATTATCACTTCAGAAGAAATTCCTGAAAGTTGACTACTAAGAGATTCTAAGGAGTTTTTTAACCAAAAACCATTTATATATATGGGGGCCGCTTCCGTGAGGGAGCGGCCTTTTTTTGAATTGTCGATTGTCAATGTGAAATTAGTAATGTGTAATTTATATTCGATTTCATATTTGATCATTCTTCAATAAATTGCCAATTATAAATAACTCATTGACAATCGACAATTAATGTCCTATATTTGCCATTCAAACTTATGCCGATGAAAACTATTCTACATACCGGCTTTATTATGGTCTGCTAAGACCATTTCCTGAAACATATTAGCCTTCAGGGAGTCTCCTGCTATCAGGGAGCAATTTTCATTTAACATATTTATTAATTAATTATTTATAAAGAAACTATTATGGAAAATCTTGTCATTACCAACCTAACTTTGTTTGATAGTGTGATTTGTACATCAAACATTCTAACTGAATCGAAAATGAGAAAACAGAAATTAAAACACCTGCACGCCAAAGCACCATAGATTCTATCAATAAGAAAAATTTTTTGCGAAGGCGGGGAAAAAACGAGAACGAAATGAGTAAGAAACATACCAATCACTTAATTTTATTTTATTTACCCCTTAAGAAAGTTACTTCCATTCGCTGGAAGAAATATTATAATGACTTACAGGAAGCTATTACCGGAACACAACAGGATTTCACTAAAGGAAGCATTCGCAGGGCCATTTTCCTATTGTCCATTCCTATGGTTCTTGAAATGATAATGGAATCCGTATTTGCTGTCGTAGATATTTTCTTTGTCTCAAAATTAGGAGCTGAGGCAGTTGCAACGGTCGGACTTACTGAAGCTTTGCTAACTATTATTTATGCTGTAGGTATTGGTTTTGCCATGGGTGCTACTGCACTGGTCTCAAGAAGGGTAGGAGAAAAAGACTATAAGGCCGCAGCAACAGCAGGATTTCAGGCTATACTGATCGGTACCCTATCATCAATACCCATTATGCTTGCTGGAATATTCTTTGCTAAAGACCTTTTGCTTATGATGGGAGCTTCTGAAGACATCCTGGAAAACTATTCTGATTATATGGCAATAATGCTTGGCACCAATATAGTGATAATGCTATTATTTATTAACAATGCTATATTCAGAAGTGCTGGCGATGCAGTTATTGCTATGAGGGTATTGTGGTTTGCAAATATCCTGAATATCATTCTTGATCCTTGTTTAATATTTGGACTGGGGCCGTTTCCTGAACTTGGAATTAAAGGAGCTGCCATTGCAACTTCTACAGGAAGAGGCATTGCAGTATTATACCAGATATATTTATTAGCGAAGGGTTCAAAAAGGATCAGAATACTTTATGAGAATATAAAAGTGGTTCCAAAAGTTATGTGGAAGCTAATTGTTATTTCTTCCGGAGGCATTGGCCAGTATCTTATTGCAACGGCAAGCTGGGTTGCCATGGTGAGAATCATTTCCATTTTTGGTAGTGAAGTGCTTGCAGGATATACCATCGCAATACGAATAATTATTTTTGCACTGCTTCCATCAGTGGGAGTATCCAATGCTGCTGCAACATTAGTTGGGCAGAATCTGGGAGCCAATGAACCTGACAGAGCAGAGAGATCAGTTTATAGTACAGCAAAGATCAATACCATTGTAATGGGGCTTATTGGAGCGATCTTATTCATATTTCCGGGTTTCTTTTTCAGGATCTTCATGCAGGATCCGCTGGTCATAGAAAATGGTGCAGTATGTCTCAGGATAATAGCTGCCGGATTTATCTTCTACGGACTCGGTATGGTGATGGTAAACTCTTTCAATGGTGCAGGAGATACAAGAACACCTATCTGGATAAATTTCTTTTGTTTCTGGCTACTGGAAATACCACTGGCATATTTCCTGTCAGTTAATACAGAGCTTGAGCAGAATGGTGTTTATATAGCAATACTTGTTGCAGAATCAGCAATGACAATCTCAGCTTTTTTGTTGTTCAGGAAAGGAAAGTGGAAGCTTAAGAAAGTCTAATAGATTGTCGATTGTCAATGAGTAAAGTTTAATTTTAATGCATTGTTGAGTGACCAAATGTGAAATCGAACATACATTTCACATTACAAATAACTCATTGACAATCGACAATTATTTAAAGGTCTTATTAATCCCCTTTAACATCTCATCAGCCTGCCGAATGAAATAAGCATTCCAGGGATACGGATTTCCTCTGTCTGGAGGGTTTTGTCCTAATACCCAGTTGAGGTCTTCAATGTATCCTTTCTTATTGCCAGTGAGAGCATATAGATATTTTGCCCTCCCCCAGCGGTTCACCATGTATTCTGGCCCAACTTCTATTGCTTTGGTAAAATATTCAAGTGCTTTCTCTTTGCTTCCTCCATGTTTCTCAGATATAGAAATATAGTAAATCCCTCTTGAGAAATAGTTGCCACCGCCAGCCCAGTCTGGATCTATCTTATCAATTCTGTTCATTACAAACTCATTATGTATTAAAAGTTTGGTGTTGAACTTTTTGCTGATTGCTGTTAGACCTTCTTTGAAGTAATAAAAGATAGCTATATTCAAGTATCCCATAGCATTTACTTCATCCTCTCCAAGTACATTGCATGCTTCCCATAATGGAATTCCTGCATCAACTTGCTTTTTAAATTCAGGGTTCAGATACATAGCACGTTCACAGTATTCAACTGCTTGCATATAATACTTCTTCTTCTCCCTTTTATTATTAGCATAAGCAGCCCCCATTAAAATATTATAATTGCCGGCTTTCCACATGGCGAATTTATTTAAAGGAGCTATCTCTATAGCTTCTTTATATATGTCAATCAATTCCTGGACCTCTGTTTTGCTGTCTGCTGATTTCTCAAGTTCAGCAGCTTTTTCTAATAATTTTAAAGGGTTTTTCTGGGTGTTGGATTCAGGTACATTCTCCCAGCCTGGTTTCCATGAAACACAGGAAGTAAAAAAAGTAAAAAGTATAAAAGCAAAAGTAAAAAGAAGGATTGTGTGAATCTGATTTCGCATAATATTTGACTTTTGTTAATTTTTCAGGATGTTGCAGCCATTTTCTTTTTTATTGAGCATAAAAATATTAAAATACTGATTAATTATTCATATTAATTTATAAGGTAATATATCAGTTTGAGAATACCGATTGCAAACTCAACATGTACTCTGGTAACTCAGATTTTGTTTTTTTATGTTTTTAATTTACCTTTAAATTAAATTATTGCTAATTAAATTATCAAATTATGAAAAAGTTTACACAATGTATGTCACTAATATTTGTGACAATTTTCATGTTAACAAATTTATTGTCTCAGGCCCAGACCAGCATTTTATGTGTTGACAGGGATGGTAGTGCATATTCTTCAAATTTCACTGATTGCTGGCCTTATTTCCAGGAGACTCTTGATCAGTTGAATGTTACTTACGATGTTTATGAAGTATTGGAGCCTGAACTTGATGGTCCTGATGCCAATACTATGGCAGATTATGATATTGTAATTTTCTTTACAGGAGAGGTCTGGGATGGAGGAGCAACTATGACAAATAACGATGAGTTTAACCTGGTTCTGTATACCAGTGTTAGTGGTGGAAAAGTGTTTCTTTCTGCACAGGATTATCTGTGGGACAGATATCCCAATGCCGGTACCTTAGATCCTGGAACTGTTCCTTATGAAGTATTTGGCTTAACTGAAACTTTTCAGGATTGGTGGCTAATTGCAGATCCAGCTGACCATACCGTATATGGATGCCCTGGCTCGCTGGCTGATGGAATTCAATTCGATATCCATGATATCTTTACTACAACCGATGAAGGATTATGGATTGATTTGTTTACAGGATATCTTGGAGATCCACTCTTTAACATGACTTCTCCAGGAATAGACAGTTGTGCGGCTATTCAATATGAGGGCGCAAATTTCAGGACTGTTTTCTCAGCTGTATCTTTTGCTGGAATCATTGAATTAACAGAAAGAGTTGATTTAATGGACCGTATCATAGCTTATCTCATGGGAACAATAGGATTGGAAGAGAGTAATCTGGAAATTTCAAGTGAGCTGCTTGTTTATCCAAATCCCGCTTCAGATATGGTAAAAATAGGAACAGATGTTAATATGCAGGAAGTTTCTATTATAAACAGTCAGGGGCAAGTTGTTTATACCAGAGAAATGGATAGCAATGTACTGGAATTTAATACCCAAAACTTACAAACAGGAATTTATTTTGTAAGAGCTAGAATAGAAAATGGTGTTGTTACTTCCAGGATGGTTGTAAATTAGTTTTATACGTAACGCGTAACGCGTCACGCGTTACGCGTTACGTTAAAATGCTTCAGCAAATCCAAAAATGAAAGCTTTCACTCCATATTTGCCATAGGCAAAATCCAAACGTAGGTTTGCTCTGTTTTCTGCATCTACCATTATTCGCAATCCACCCCCACCTGAATAATAGATATCCTGGAAAGAAAGATCGGTATAATCATTAAATACTCTTCCAGCACCAAAAAATGCTGCAAAGCCAAATATCTTCCAGATTGGAATTCTGAACTCTACCTGGCTGTCAATTAAGAGATGATCCCTCACTGCACCAAGGTAATAACCTCTCATCCTGTCACTGCCTCCCATCATGGATAGATCAAAGAAAGGTACATTACCATAATTGAAATCACTTGCTATCTGATAGGCAAGTATATGATGTGGCCAAATAGACCAGTATTTCCTGAAATCGAGATTTATTGAATTGAAGGCAAACTGGCTGCCAAAGAATTTCTGAAATGTTGTGTAGGATGAATAGAAGTACATTCCTTTAGAAGAATTGTATTTGCTATCCCGGCTATCGTAAATCATTGATATTCCAAATCCTGAGGTAATACCTCCATCTTTACCGAGTATGTTTTTAGAATCCAGAAAACTTGAATCTTCTTTAGTAATATCCCAGTAATTGGTATAATCATAATTAATTCCAAAGTACAGATCTTTCCCAATTACCTTTAAAATGTCAAAGTCGAACCCCCATTTTTCTACATCTATCTGTTCTATGTTATCAACAGAAACATTATTTCCTATTCCCAGAAAAAATTCAGGAAACCTTTTAACATAAATACCGCTCATAAAAATGTATTTACCTTTCCCAAAATACATTTGTGTACCACCACTCATTGCCATGCTACCATTGGTTGAAATGGTAATAACACCTGATATTTTTGAAGGAGGAGAAATCGTATCTTCCTTTGATAAATGTATGAGATTGTATTTTGCCAATCCAAAGAGAGTTCCTGTCTCCTGTGTATAAGACACAAAAGGAACAGGAATCTTCTTGAAAAGGACTTCCATTTTTTTATTGATCCTTTCAAACTTTGATATTATTGTTGTGTCATTTTCCTGCGAAAATGAAGTGTTGCAAAGAATAATAATAAATGTCAATATAAAACTTACTCTTTTCATAAGCATAGTGAAAGATGAAATCAGACAGGATTTTAGCAACTGTAATATATGCAAAACTATTGATGTATTACCTAACTTTAATGAACTTCAATTCTGTAAAGTAGAAATCAGGATTGGGTATATCTATTTGCATCTCCTTAACATTACCATCGGCATTAATAGTAAAGTTTACCTTTCCTTTAGGCAGAGAAGGGACTTTAAAAAGATCAATTTCCCATGTATTGTATTGGTAGTGATTTAGCTCACCAACAAAAATCTCAGTTGGAAGTAGGTGTACCATCATCTTACCATCTTCCTTGTATACTTTTGCATCCCCATACATCTCGCAAGTATAGGTTCCAATGTATGCTTCTTCATCGAGTGTTGGTTTTCCCGGAGGAGGCAATGAGTCTTCTTCTGCATGCCTTGACCCAAATAGTGCCAGGAAATCACCACTCCAGTCGGTTTCTTTATCAGCATCCAGTAATACATCCAGTGTTTTAAATTTTAATGGATAGTATAAGCTTGTGTTCTTGTTGGTTAGTATTGTGAATCCAAGATTCTCTTCAGGAACAAAGGTTGTATTGGTAATGAACCCATCATAACCACCACCATGACCTAATATTTTCCTTCCATGATAATCGTACATTGCCAATCCTAAACCATAAGCTTTAAAGTGGGTTGAAGGCCATGTTTTCTGTGACCATGAACTAACATTTTGTAAAACGTGAGGGGCCCACATTTCCTGAAACCTTCTTTTTTGAATCAGGGTGTCTCCATCAGTAGTAATGCCCTGGTTTAATTGGAATATCAACCATTTGGAGATATCATTTACACTAGAGATAAGCCCTCCGGCAGGAGCAATATTGTCCCAGTTTAACCATTCGATAGTTATGAGTGAATCCTGAAAGTCGTTATGAGGTGCACAAATATTTTCCATCAGCTTAAGATCGTTGGTTGTTGTTATGGTTCTATCCATATCCAGTGGTTGTAGAATGTGTTTGGTGATGAAATCATCCCAGCTCATACCGCTAACTTCTTCAATAACCAATCCAGCTGCCAGGTACATAATATTTGAATATCCATAATTATCCCTGAATCCATAAACAGGTTTAAGGTGTCTGGCTCTTTTTACAATCTCTTCTCTTGAATGATCTGTTCCGTACCATATTAGGTCTCCACTAAAGGTTTTAAGACCACTTTGGTGTGTTAAAAGATCTTCAATAGTAAAATTTTCAGAGACATATGGAGAGTATAATTTAAACCAGGGAAGGTATTTCCTTACTTTGTCGTCCCATGATATTTTCCCCTCATCAACAAGCATTGCAAGCGCTGCTGTTGTAAATGCCTTGGAATTGGAAGCAATGGCAAATAATGTATTTGCATCAACTTCTTCCATTGTATCAAGGTTTCTTATCCCATAGCCTTTTGCAAAAATGATCTCACCATCTTTTACTATGGCAACCGCTATACCCGGTACTTTCCAGTCTTTATAGGCTTGTTCGTAATATTTATCCAGCTCCTTAAGTTTCTTATGCAATGATTTTTGACCATAAATAATTAAAGTTGGGAGGATTAATGTGAGAACAATTAAGAGTTTTTTCATCTTTATATTTTTTGAGTTTCAAAGATAGTTGTTTTGAAAAATTCACTGTTTAATTAACGATTATCTCATCAGCAAATATCCATGCCTTTTCTCCTTCTCCAGGATGACCTTGCGGGCATCTTCCTATATTTGAAGCATATATTTTTAGTAGCACAATATTTTTATTTAGTTCAAATGTGTATTGGATTATTTCCAGATCAGGTATTTCATGGAATTTTTTTATATCAGGATTTGTTAAAGTAACAGAATTATTTGCATCGGTATAGTAAGTTAATTTAACTTCCATTGGAGCAAATATCCATCTCTCAGGATGGTCAAGAAATCTGACTTTCACCTTTTTGGCATGCATGCCATTTTCTAAATCAACAGTCGCTTCCAGGTCATTTCCATGGAACCCCATCCAGTTAGAAAGATCATCTGCATTGAAAACGTTTGGTTTGTTAATAATTTCATTATTCAGGGCATTCTCTCCACCCGGATATTTATTGCTACAGGGATTCTCGAAGCTTATTCTTTTCCCTCTTATTTTATTTTCAATTTTTTTTATTGAATTCTTATATTCGTTATCTATATCAGGAACCTGGTAAAGAAGCTGTAAAGAGTCTAGTTTTCTTTTCAGCTGATTGATCAAAGGTTTAAATCCAGGCTCATTATATAGGTTGTTCATTTCCCTTGGATCATTTCTCAAATCATATAATTCCCATTCGTCTATGTCGTAATAAAAATGAATAAGCTTATACTTATCTGTTCTTATTCCATAATGTCTTTTTACATTATGAACAGCCGGATATTCATAGTAATGATAGTAAATCTCATCTTTGATCTTTTCATCATTATTTCCTTCAAGCACATTCTTAAAGGATATTCCCTGCATATCTTCCGGTGGTGTTAATCCGGCATATTCCAGGAAGGTAGGGGCAAAGTCAACATTCTGTATCAATTGATCTTTTGTTTGCCCTGCTTTTAATTTATCAGGATACCTTATTAAAAATGGCATTCCCAGGGCCTCCTCATACATAAACCTTTTATCATACCATCCGTGTTCTCCCAGGAAAAATCCCTGATCGGATGTGTAAATAATTATTGTGTTCTCTGCTAATCCTGATCTTTCAAGGTAATCAAGCACTCTTCCCACATTTTCATCAACAGCAGCAATGGTTCCCAGGTAATCTTCCTGATACCTTCTGTAATTCCATTCTACGGAATTAGAATCATAACTACTATTTCTTTTTGCATAAGCTTTAGACCATGCTGCATACTGGGAAGAGTCCATACGTGCAAAGCTGGTATGTTTAAATACATCAGGACTTTCATCTTTGTTGCCAAAAGTGCTTTTTTTCAAATCATAAATATCATACATGTCATTGGCAACACTCAACTTTTGCTCTTTAGCTGCTTTACCTCTTCCTGTATAATCATCGTGAAGGTTATCAGGAATAATAAAACTAACAGTATCAAACATGTTTATATGGTCTAGCCTTGGCATCCAGTTTCTGTGCGGGGCTTTATGGTGCAACATCAGACAGAAGGGTTTGCTTTTATTGATTGTATCAAGCCATCCCAGACTGATATCAGTGATAATATCAGTAACATATCCCGGAATTTTTTTCTTTTTACCCATCTCAATGAGATCTGGATTATAATAGTGACCCTGACCAGGAAGTATATTCCAGTAATCAAATCCCTGAGGTTCACTTTTAAGATGCCATTTGCCTATCATCGCTGTAGTATAGCCTGCATCCTGAAGTAATTTCGGAAATGTTTGCTGACTGCCGTTAAAGGTTACATTATTGGTTGTTTGACCATTAAGATGATTATGCTTCCCGGTTAATATGGTTGCCCTGCTGGGAGCACAAATGGCATTGGTGCAGAAACAATTATTAAAAATTATTCCTTCTTCTGCTATCCTGTCGATATTGGGCGTTTGTATATTGCTTTCTCCATATGCACTGATAGCCTGGCGTGCATGATCATCAGCCATTATGAAAATAATGTTTGGCTTTGGATCTGTTTTTTCATTTTTACATGCAGATGTAAAAACTATCAGTAACAAGGTTAAAATGCTTATCAGCTTAAGCTTATGCATATATATAATTTATTTGATTTCTATTTCATCAATAAAAAGCCATGCTTTTTTCCCTTCGCCCGGATGCCCTGGCGGACAAATTCCTATGTTTTTTGCTATGATTTGAATATACCTTGCGCTGCTTTGCAGGCCTTTGATCTCCAGATTGACAATCGAGGAATTATCTCCTCCTGTAATATCATTTGCTGAACTCAAAAGTTGGTAATTATCACCATTATAGGAGACCTTTAGTATAACTTCTACAGGTAAGAATATCCAGGATGGTACAGCATCATAGAACCCAATTCTGACTTCATTGATTTGCTGAATTTCTCCAAGGTCAATAGTAACATTCATATCATCTCCTTTGAAAGCCTGCCATACACCATCATAATAGTTTGAAGAACCTTTGATACCATTTATTAATGCGTTATTTCCACCACCTCTGTATTTTTTGCTATATGGGTTTTTATAACTAATCATTCTCCCTATTGCCTTATGATCAACTGTATCATTCCAGTATTTGAAGCCATCAATATAAGCTGGTCTTCTGGCCATTTCTCCAGGATCGCCATCGTTACCCAATTCTGCAATAATTTTCTTTGCATATTCGGTAAGTTCCCTGACTTTGTCAGGATATTGATCCTTTAAATTGTTCATCTCGGAGATATCATCTTTCAAATTATATAATGCCGTATCGGTTGTAACATAGTCATATTTAACAGGAATACCATCTTTACCACCACGTCTTCCGCTTAAAGTTATGTATTGATGAGGCAGGTGCAGTTTCCAGTCACCACTTCTAACAGCATGCAATTTTCGTCCATAATAAAAGAATAGTGCTTCATGGGGGCTGCTTTCATTTTCAGGGTCTTTTATCAATTGTAAAATGCTTTCCCCGTCAATTTTATGATCAGGAAGCTGAGTTCCGGTTATTTCTGCTAATGTGGGCAATATGTCAATTGTCATCAATGGTTCGTCTGATATCTTTCCTTCAGGAACTTCTCCTGCCCATTTAATAATACATGGCACTCGTTGTCCGCCTTCCCATGCTGTTCCTTTCCCTTCCCTTAATGGTAATGCAATTCCTGAATGAGTTCCATAGCTTAACCATGGGCCATTATCAGAAGCAAATATTATCAGGGTGTTATCTTCTATTTCATTACGCTTCAACGCTTCTGTCACTTTCTCAACAGACCAGTCGATTTCTTTTACCACATCAGCATACAATCCTTTTTTTGTTGTATCAGAAAATTCTTCCGAAACATATAATGGAACATGAACCATTGTATGTGCCAGGTATAAAAAGAAAGGCTTATCAGCACTTCTGTCAATAAAATCCACAGCCTTTTCAGTATACCACTTGGTAAGCATTGACTGCTCCTGTAAAATTGCAACGGTGTCTTCATTTTCAATAAGTGGAAGTGGAGGGAAATGCATTTTTTCAGGATGCATGGGCCACATATCATTGGAGTAAGGAAGCCCGAAATAATAGTCGAAACCGTGATTTCTGGGTAGGAATTTTTCCTGATGCCCCAGGTGCCATTTGCCTATCATTGCTGTAGAGTAATCTTTCTGTTTCACCAGTTCAGCCAGGGTAATCTCATTATCATTAATTCCACTCTTAGACCAGGGTGTCAGTGCTCCGAAAATCCCAACGCGATTGCTGTAACAGCCAGTGATCAGGCTTGAACGTGATGCACTGCACACAGATTGAGATACATAGAAACTTGTAAACTTTGTGCCTTCCTTTGCAAGCCTGTCGATTGATGGAGTATACAGTATTGTATCATTGAAACAACCAATATCTGAATAGCCCATATCGTCAATAAAAATGATCACAATATTTGGAAGAGGCTCCTTATTATTGTTAGTTGTTCTGCATGAAACCAGAATTATCAGTATACAAAATGCCAAGAAATAATAAGATCGAACTGGAAATATTGGTAATTTTATCATATTCATAGTTTATTAGTTATAAAAGTATAAATATCCCTTTAAACCCAGGTGCTGTTTATGAAAAATTCTAATAATAATATTGACCATATTGTTCTTAAATATAACAAGGACAGAAAAATAATAAGTGATGTGGGAGATTCATCATGGGGGCAATTATTTCTTTCTGCTCCTGAAGAAAGAAGAGGTAAAAATGATGAAGGTTTCAGGATATTATTGTTTGGATCGTATTTGCTGGGTTATTTGCTTTTGGAAACTTTAAAGATTGTTGATAAGCAAAATCCAGGCTTGCTTAATATTGTGGGATTAGTAACTGATGATCCTGTTAGCCCGAATGCGAAAATCTCTGTTAAACGAAGAATTTACCGCTTATATAATAATGAACAAATAGTAAACCTGGAAGATGCTATGCTTGAATCAGCCTTAAGTGTGGGTATATCTGTTTATACAGGTGCTGTTCGAACAGAATACTTCCGAAAGCTTCTAAATGATTGGAAACCGGATGCCATTTTTGTTTGTGTATTTGGTCAGATTATAGATAAACCAATAATTGATTATCCGGATTTTGGCATATATAATTTTCATCCATCAGATTTATTGCATAATATGGGCGCTGGCCCTCAACCATTTCAGGATTTGATCAATAGAAATGCCAGCACTTCTAAGGTTACTGTTCATCATCTGACCGAGAAATTAGATGGAGGACCTGTAGTTGGACAGTCTTCAGATGTAAATGTCAGGAATGCTGATGGAAGTATTACTGATAATATTTTAATTCTTGACGACAAAATGCTTAAGCCTATTGATATTATGGGATCATTACTTATTAAGGATTTGATTAAAAAGAAGCAACTTAATATCAAAGGGCCTGTTTCACAACTGGATTTTGCAAAGCACTTTTCGGATAGGTATAAGAAAATGCTGATGGAGCCGGTAACAGAAAAGAAACCCTGCTCTGTACTTCCTGAACCATCGAAGATGATAAGTTTTAAACTATGACAAGAAGTTTAATGAAATGGGATTAATACAAAAACAACAATATTCCGGGTGGTATAACTTAGCACATTTATGAGAGTTAAACCGCTCCGGTTTAGCATATCAAATCAGGCATGATCTATTCTATACAAGATGTTGGATCAATGCATGAATAAGTAAAGCGATAGTACACAGAGAACCGAATACAAGGTTGAGTTTAGCGGTTGCACCATCTAATGCAACAAAATCCAGTGGTTTATCAGGGGTTTTCCTGTTAAGAGCTTTTTTCCAGAGATTGATTGCAAGTGGTAATGCAAGCAATGTAATCAGGAAAGAAAATGGCATGGCATTTAATTCAGGAAACAGTAAAAAAGGGATCAATATAAGTAACAGCACCATTATGAAAGGGCCATAAATAAGGAAACCATAATAGTTCAGCGATTTCTTATCACCTAGTAAAGATGCTATTGTAAATATCTTCCCTTCTTTATCAGAAATTATATCTCTCCAGTTGTTGGCATGTAGTATGGCTATTACAAGTGTTGACATTGGTATAGCCCATAATACAGGGATCCATGATAAAGTCCCGGTTTGAACATACCAGGCTCCGAGTGAGCCAAGTATTCCGAAATTCATAAAAACAGCCAGGTCGCCAAGACCGTTGTATTTTAGTGACACCTTATTTCCTGCAGTATAGAAAATACCAATTAATAATCCGGTCAATCCAATATACAATAAAGTTATGCCGGTCAGATAAACAAGTAATAAACCTATTGCAGTTCCAATTGCAAACAGAAGAATTGATGCTTTTCTGGCTTGTTCCGGAGTGATAATTCCTCTAACAACACCACCACTAACAGGATTTGCGACTTTATCCAAACCTTTGTTGAAATCAAAATAGTCGTTAAGAATATTAGCGGCTGCGTGAAGTATCAGCATTCCAATAAATGCAAGAATAAAATATAGAGCATTAAAGGGATAATCACTGTATGCAAATGCAAGAACAGTTCCGAAGATCACAGGCATTGTACTTGCCGGGAATGAAAAAGGCCTGGTTGATATCCACCATTTCTTATAGAATGAAGGTTCCTGTTTGTTTTCCATTGTTGTCATTTTCATTTTGTCATCAAAAGCAAAGATAATGATTAATGGAGAGTATTACTAAAAACAGGTTTCATTATTGACGATTCCATCGTCTATATTTGGAGTATATTGTAGTTAGGTTTTATTATAAAAGCATACTACTTGCACTAAATCGAAAATTTGGAATCGTCAATATGGAATTTGGAATCAGCTCGTATATTCCTCCCAGCTCTTGATCGTAATATCCTCCATGTCATATTTGCAAAAAGCAAAAATAAAAGCACTTGCAAGCCGGGCATTGGTTATGAGTGGAATGTTGTGATCCACTGCTGCTCTTCTTATATGATAGTCGTTGTCAAGTTCCTGTTGTGAAAGATTCTTTGGAATGTTTATTACAAGATCAATTTTCTTCTCTTTAATATAATCAATAGTGTTAGGCTTTTTATCGGTATCAGGCCAGTTGAGAAGAGTTGAATTAATATTGTTAAGCTTTAGAAAATCAAAAGTTCCAGGAGTTGCAAAAAGCTTATATCCTTTGTCTTTCAGCATCCTGGCAGAGTTCAGTAATTCCATTTTTGAACGTGCCGGTCCGGAAGAAAGCAATACATTTTGCTTTGGAATTTCATAACCCACTGAAAGCATTGATTTTAAAATAGCTTCATAGTAATCTTCACCTATACATCCTACTTCACCGGTTGATGACATATCAACACCAAGAACAGGATCAGCTTTTGCCAATCTTGAAAAGGAGAATTGTGGTGCTTTTACACCAATAAATTCAAGATCGAATAATGATTTATCAGGTTTCTCAACAGCTTTTTCCAGGATGATCTTAGTTGCTAATTCAATGAAATTTGTTTTTAATACTTTAGATACAAAAGGAAAGCTCCTTGATGCTCTGAGATTACATTCAATTACTTTTATATCATTGTCTTTTGCCAGGAATTGAATGTTAAACGGGCCTGAAATTTCGAGTGCTTCTGCAATTTGCCTTGAGATCTTTTTAATCCTTCTTACCGTTTCAACATAAACTTTTTGTGGTGGGAATATCATAGTTGCATCACCGGAATGCACTCCTGCAAATTCAACATGTTCTGAAATAGCGTATGCCATTATTTTTCCTTTATCGGCCACAGCATCCATTTCTATTTCTTTGGCATCTTCCAGGAAACGTGAAACTACCACCGGGTATTTCTTTGATACATTGGTTGCCAGTTTCAAGAAATGAACAAGTTCTTCTTTATTGGAAACAATATTCATAGCAGCTCCTGATAATACATAGCTTGGACGAACTATCACCGGAAATCCAACCTTATCTGTGAACTCAAATACATCATCTATGGTTGAAAGCTCTTTCCATACGGGTTGATCAATTCCAAGGTCGTCGAGCATCTGGGAAAACTTATGGCGGTTTTCAGCATTGTCAATTGACAGTGGAGAAGTTCCAAGAACATTAATATCCTGGCTATATAATCTCATGGCCAGATTATTGGGAATTTGCCCGCCAACAGAAACAATCACACCTTTCGGAGCTTCCAGGTCTATGATATCCAGTACTCTTTCAAAAGATAATTCATCAAAATACAAACGATCACAAATATCATAGTCAGTGCTAACGGTTTCAGGGTTGTAATTGATCATCACTGATCTGTAGCCTTCATCCTTTACTGTTTCCAGTGCATTTACACTACACCAGTCAAACTCAACACTACTGCCAATCCTGTATGCTCCAGAGCCCAAGACAATTACAGATTTCTCATCTTTTTCATATTTTATATCATTGGTATTGCCATTATAAGTGAGATAGAGATAATTAGTCATGGCAGGATACTCAGCAGCCATTGTGTCAATCTGTTTTACTACAGGAAGGAGATCATTTTTTTTCCTGAAATCCCTTATTTTAATGATCTCTTCATCAGTGCCATCAAACTTATCTTTATACAAAGCCCTTGCGACCTGAAAATCAGTGAATCCTTTTTCTTTAGCTTCTTTAAGGAGGATCAAGGGGAGGTCTTCAATAGAATTATAATTAATCAGTTCAAGGTTAAGTTGATAAATATTCTTTAGTTTCTCCAGGAACCAGAGGTCAATTTTTGTTTGTTCAAAGATCTTCTCCACAGATAATCCATTCCTTAATGCCTCAGCAATGTAAAAGACTCTCATATCTGTTGGCTTCGATAGTTCTTTTTCAATATCCGGATCTTCAAGTTCCTTGTTTCCAACAAAACCATGCATTCCCTGCCCAATCATTCTTAATCCCTTTTGAATGGCTTCTTCAAAGTTTCTTCCAATAGCCATTACCTCTCCCACACTTTTCATGCTGCTTCCGATTTCCCTGGAAACACCATAGAACTTGTTCAGGTCCCATCTTGGGATTTTGCATACAATATAGTCGAGGGATGGTTCAAAGAATGCTGAAGTTGTTTTTGTTACTGCATTTTTAATATCAGGAAGTGCTGATCCTATTGCCAGTTTTGCCGCCACAAATGCAAGTGGATAACCTGTGGCTTTTGATGCCAGGGCACTGGATCTTGAAAGACGGGCATTTACCTCAATAACCCTGTAATCTTCAGAATCCGGATCAAGGGCATATTGAACATTGCATTCACCAATAATACCAATATGTCGTATGATCTTTATAGCTAGCTTCCTGAGAATATGATATTCATTGTTGGTGAGTGTTTGAGACGGGGCAACAACTATGCTTTCCCCTGTATGTATTCCAAGTGGGTCGAAATTTTCCATATTACATACAGTGATGCAATTATCATGGGCATCACGAACTACTTCATATTCGACTTCCTTCCATCCTTTGAGTGATTCTTCAATTAAAACCTGTGTTGTATATGAAAGAGCTTTTTCCACTGATCTCTCAAGTTCATCAATGGTGCTGCAAAAGCCACTGCCCTGTCCACCCAAAGTATAAGCTGCTCTAAGTATCACCGGAAAGCCAAGTTTTTGAACTGCTACTTTTGCTTCTTTAACAGTATGTATTGCAATACTTTTCGGGGTCTTAATATTTATTTCATCTAGTTTTTCTACGAACTTTTCCCTGTCTTCCGTATCTATGATTGACTGTATAGGTGTTCCTAAAACTTCTACATTATTATTTTTCAGGATATCCTGTTCAAAAAGTTTTATACCGCAATTCAATGCAGTTTGCCCCCCAAATGCAAGAAGTATTCCCTGTGGTTTCTCCTTTTTTATAACTTTCTCAACAAAGTATGGGGTTACGGGTAAAAAGTACACTTTATCAGCTATTTCCTCTGATGTTTGTACTGTGGCAATGTTGGGGTTTATCAGAATGCTTTCAATTCCTTCCTCTTTTAATGCTTTCAAAGCCTGCGATCCTGAATAATCAAATTCCCCTGCTTCTCCTATTTTTAAGGCTCCTGATCCCAGGAATCTATGGTATTGATACCAGGGCACTCACCAAGCACATTCGTGAAAAAGGATCAATGCTTGGGAAAGTTATTATCCAGGATAATGATTGTGAGTTTTATGATCCGAACAAGGATAATCTGGTGGATAAGGTATGTCTGAAAGAAAAAATTGTTTATGGCAATGGTAAGCACAGGGTAATGCTCCTCGACTGCGGAGTTAAGAACAATATTATCAGGTATTTTATTGAGAAAGACACAACTGTGATAAGAGTTCCCTGGGATTATAACTACCACAACGAGGACTATGATGCATTATTCATATCTAACGGGCCCGGAAACCCGGAAATGTGTGATGTAACAATAAACAACCTTTCAAGGTCAATAAACCAGAACAAACCTGTTTTCGGGATCTGTTTAGGGCATCAATTACTGGCACTCGCATCAGGAGCCAGCACCTATAAAATGAAATACGGGCACAGGAGCCATAACCAGCCAGTTCTTCTTAATGGTACTAAGAAAGCATTTATCACCTCACAGAATCATGGATTTGCTGTGGATGACAAAACCTTGTCTGATGACTGGGAACCATGGTTCATCAATATTAATGATAAAAGCAATGAAGGTATAAAGCATAAAAGCAAAGCTGTTCAGAGTGTGCAATTCCACCCGGAAGCATCCAGTGGACCAACTGATACCGACTACCTTTTCGATGAATTCATCTGTTTAATTGAAGATTACAAAAAATGAAAACTATCAATAAAGTATTGATCCTGGGTTCAGGAGCCTTAAAAA
>CAZDWF010000016.1:0-40220 GCA_964508895.1 uncultured Bacteroidales bacterium | reverse complement strand
GATAACCCAATCCCTCGCCTACAGAATTTTTATAGAAAAGTTCAGTGAAAATTGTAAAAGTAAGAGTATCATGATCTACAGGGATTGCTATCGGGAATTCTAACAGATATTGAGATGACTGACTAATATTTATCTTGAAAATATTATTATAAGGAGTTGAATCACTATAAATTAACTTAAGATCATTGAAGTATTCATTGCAAGAAATTATATATCCATCAGGTTGTATATCCAGCATCTTATTTTCATTGCAGATTGTAGTAAGAGAGGAAAAATCAGGAAATGCTTTGGAAAGAAATTCCAGCGATAAATATGATTGAATACTATCTTCAAAGCTAATATCATTTAAGGATTCTAATAGGTATTTTCGAATAGAGGAATCTCGAATAATAGTATCATAATATGTTGATAAAGTATACTCAGAAATAGGATTATTTGAATGAATTAGAGAGATTGCAAGAATCTTCTTTTCTTCATTTAATTTATTGGAATTAAATTGATTAAATGAGTAAGAAAGTACAGATGAAAAAAGTAAAAGATAAATTATTATTTGATAAAAGTTTGTTAATGATTTATTAAATATTTTAAAAAATAGAAATAGTATCAGTAAAACAGCAGGTAAAACTATTAAATAGGGAGAACCTGTAAGGATAAAATACACTGAAAAACTGATAATTGCGGATATCAAAGTAAATATAAACAGCTTCTTATGAAAGTTAAAAAAGAAGAATGCATAATTAAATAGTTTTAATGATAAAATGAAATATGAAAAACAAATTAAACAGAAAGAGATAAGGATAGAATAGCTAAAAAAGTCCAGATCAAAAATATTTGACAGGTCCAGAGAGTGAATCGAATCATTTACAATAGAGTGCTGAAGACCTGAAAGTAATTTATAAAATATAAAAAGATGAAGAAATATAGTAAACAATCTGAATGCAATTCGAAATCTATTAAGGGGTCTATCAACTGGCTCGGAGGGTAAGAATTTATATAGAAAGAAAATTATGGAAAATATGCAGATTGCATTTATGATTAGATCTCCAATTGAAGAAAAGATAAATGCATAACTGAAATTGTTTGACGAAAAGATATAACTTTCATATAGTATATTTGGGAATTTAAAGAAGTATAATAATAAACGAATAATTATAATGTCTGCAGAGAATGCTATTACAAGAAGTAGTTTACGCTTTATAAATTTAGAAAAATGTGCATAAAGATTGAAAAGAAATATTATAACTAAAATTATCTGAGCAAGAAATATAACAAAGAGTATAAATAAATGATTATTTGATAAGTGCTGATTCTCTGGAAACTCCAGGGATAAATGAAAAGAGTTATTGGTTGATAAATTATAGGTACCTGGTTCACATTTTATTTGAACATTATCAGGAAGCGTGTATGCTTTATTGAATGAATTAGGTAAATATTCATTAACATATGGGTATGCATGTTTTATAAGATTTATACCAATAATTGAGAAATCAGATATTGAGGAATAAAAAATTTGATAAAATCCATTTGAAAGCTGAATGACATTAAATGAATCAGCATGCAGGCTTGAAATTTCCGGGGGTAAAATTTTATTGGAATTCCAATAAATTAAAGAATCATTTTGAAAGCAATAAATAAATATTTCATCTGAATTGAAATTTTTACTTAATGAAGATATTTTGTTCGATGAATTTGAAATATTTATAAGTGAATCCTTAAAATCTAAAATCGTATTTTCAAGAGAAAACTTTTCTTCATTAAAACTTTTTGAAAATTCTTCAAATTGAATTAATGGATTGATCTGTGATTTGAAATTATTAAGAAAAAGAAAATATGCTAATATTGAAAGCAATAAAAGTATGAGTGGTATATGAATTTTGTTATTTTTCAAAAAAACTTCCATAAAAGGTTGATAATCAATTAAATAAAATCCATTCAAAATAAGCGCCTATAATGAAAGATTTAGTAAATTTAGTCATAAGATATTAAAGAGCCTAAATCTTTCAACAGAGGTCATAATTTTAGTTTTTATGATTTTTTTATAATATAAAGACAACTTGAGTAATTTTTTGATCTAAATGCTGCAAAAATGTTTGAAATCAATCCCAAAAATATGCCAGAGATAAAATCAAATTTTTTGCCAGAATTTTTTTCACTGAGAATACTAATATAGAAGGAGTCAAAAATCAGAGGTTTAATTTTTTTCAATTTGAAGTTATTTTTTTCAAGAAGTAGTTTTATGGTTTTATGATTATAATGATAAAGATGTCTTGGCACATCTAAAGCAGCCCAATAATTTTTATAGTAAGTTGCATCATAAGAGTTGATATTGGGAACGGCAATAAAAAGAGTAGCATTATCTTTTAGAATTCTGTGAAAATTATTAAATAAAGTATTTGGGTCTGAAATATGTTCAAGAACATGCCACATCATAATTGCATCCAAAGAATTATTTTCAACTTCAATTAATTTGTCAGGATGTTTAGAATTTACAGCATGTAATTCTGATGAGATTTTTCTTGCATTATCATCTAATTCAAAACCAAGAGTATTCCACTTATTTTTTTGAAAAAATGAAAGTAAGAGACCAGAACCTGATCCGTAATCAATAATGTTCTTCCCATTAGAATATTTTGAAACTGTTTTATATTTTTTACGAATTGTGTAATTGCGAACTATATGATAAAGTTTATTTGTTATACCCTTTTTTGTTCCGGAGTGAGAAATGTATTCTTCAGATTTATAATATTTACCTAAATTATTTTTTGAAGGTTTTGGATTGGTGAACACCAGGCTGCATTTATTGCAAAGTTCCAGTTCAAAATTTTCCTGGCTTAAAAAATAATCCTTTGTCGAAAGATATTTTTCAAATTTACTATTGTTACAGATCGGACAATTTTTTAATCTTTCCATTTTATATTGTTTCACGTGGAACTTTTATATTCCAAGATATACTATTAGTACTGAAATATCTGCTGGTGAAACTCCGCTAATACGCGAAGCCTGTCCAATAGTTTTAGGTTTAATACTATTAAGTTTTTCTCTAGCTTCAAATGACAATGCCTTGATCTGGTGAAAATCAAAATCGGGTTTAAGTTTTATATTTTCTAATTTTTGAATTTTATCAGCGTTTTCCTTTTCTTTTTTGATATAGGTATTATACTTGATAAGTATTTCGCATTCCTGTAATATTTCTTTATCAAGATATGGGTGTTTTACAATTTCTTCTTTAAATGAAGGAATGATCTTTAAAAGAGAGTTAATATTAAGCTCTGGCCTGTTGAGTAGTGTATAAAGTTTTGTCTTTTGTGCGATAATAGACTTGCCAATACTTTCCATGTAGGGGTTAATATCTGTAGGATCAATACTTTTTCTTTTAGCGAATCGTATAAAATCTTCAATTGCCTCAATTTTATTATTCATTCGGGAAAGGCGGTTATCGTCAGCTAGTCCGAGCTTATTACCAAGAGGTGTAAGTCTGATATCAGCATTATCCTGCCGTAAAAGTATTCTATATTCAGCTCTTGAAGTAAACATCCTGTAAGGCTCATCCACACCTTTTGTTATAAGATCATCAATTAGAACCCCTATATATGCCTGAGATCGGGAGAGTATGAATTCCTCTTTTTCATTAATTTTCAAATGAGAATTTATTCCGGCAATAATTCCCTGAGCTGCTGCTTCCTCGTATCCGGTCGTTCCGTTAATTTGACCTGCAAAATATAACCCACTAACGAGTTTTGTTTCAAGGGTATATTTTAATTGTACAGGGGGGAAGTAGTCATATTCTATAGCATAGCCAGGCCTGAACATCTTTGCTTTTTCAAATCCCGGAATTTTTCTAAGTGCATTATACTGTATATTATCAGGAAGAGAGGATGAAAATCCATTAATATAGTATTCAATAGTATTCCAGCCTTCAGGTTCAACGAATAATTGATGACTTGATTTATCAGAGAATCTGTCTATTTTATCTTCTATTGACGGACAATATCTTGGACCAATTCCTGATATTCTTCCGGTAAACATAGGAGAAAATTCAAATCCTGATCTAAGTTCTTCATGTACATCTAAATTTGTATAGGCCAGATAACAACTCCTTTGCTTTTTTAAAGCCGGGGTATCGGTGAAAGAAAATTTTCCGGGATTTTCATCGCCCTTTTGCTCTTCAAGCTTTGAGAAATCTATTGTACGTCCGTCAACCCTAACAGGTGTTCCTGTTTTCATTCTGTCTGATAAAAATCCTAAGCCATTTAGACTTTCTGTAATTCCTTTTGATGCCTTCTCTCCTATTCTGCCTGCTGAAATCTTCTTCTGACCTATGTGAATAATACCGTTTAAAAATGTTCCATTTGTGAGAATAACGGCCTTAGAACTTATTTCGTAACCCAAAGAAGTTTTAACACCCTTAAGTATATTATTCTTTATTTCTAAAGAAACAACCATATCCTGAAGAAAATCAAGATTTTGAATTTGTTCTAGTTCATTACGCCATTCTATTGAGAAAAGCATTCTGTCACTTTGAGCTCTCGGGCTCCACATTGCTGGTCCTTTTGAACGGTTCAAGATTCTGAATTGAATCATGGTTCTGTCTGTAATAATGCCAGATAAACCACCAAGAGCATCGATTTCTCTAATAATTTGTCCTTTTGCAACACCACCCATTGCAGGATTACAAGACATCTGCGCCATATTGGACATATTCATTGTAATCAGGAGCACAGATGATCCAAGCTTTGCAGCAGAAGCTGCAGCTTCACATCCGGCATGGCCGGCACCTACTACTATAATATCATAATTAGGAAACATGTGTTTTGTTTCACGTGGAACAATCAGAGTAATTTTGTGGGCAGCAAAGATAGATAATAATCTTCTTTAGCTGACATGATTCGTTTCTGCTCAGCCTTCTTATCATCGTACCCTAATAGATGCAGGATACCATGTATGATAAGACGATGAATTTCATTTGACTTTTTTATGCCGAATTGCTTTGCATTCTCCCTTGCTCTTTCATGGCTTATAAAAATATCTGCATTTATAATATTACCATCATTATTATTAAATGTAATGATATCTGTTAAAGAATCATGCTTAAGGTATTCAAGATTTATTGTATGCATAAAATCGTCATTGCAAATAATAAGGTTTATTATTCCAGTGATTTTGGATTCAGATTTGATACAATCGAAAATCCATTTACGAAGTATTCTCTTATTGGGTATAGTAAAACTTATACCTTCAGAAAAAAAGTATACAGAAGGTTTATCATCCACGTTTTTTGGGAAATTTATACTTTATGTTTGTCTTTCTGAAAGTATTTACTAAATACTTTGTGTCGCTCATTCATAATACGCTGTCCAATACCTTCAATATCAAATGACATTTCAACGGTTTTTCCTTTATCAGAAAAGGAAAAATCATTGGTCAGTGATTTAATGAGGAATAATCCCCTTCCTGTATTTGACATTTCATTTTCTTCAGCATTAATTGGGTCGGGTAATGATTCAAAATCAAAACCTTCTCCTTCATCGCTAACTGTAAATGAAAGGCCATTTTTTACAGGATCCAGTGTAATAAATACTTTCTTTTCAGGATTGTTTTTATTACCATGTACCACGGCATTATTAAAGGCTTCAGTTAAGGCAATAAGCATGCTTCCAAAATGGGTTTCATTCAAATGATACCTATCACTAATCTCCTCAACAAAACTCTCAACAGCTGTAATGTTTTTAAGATTTGAGTCTAATGTTAATTTTTCCATGTGCATTTATAGAACCAAAAAATGATATAAATATTCTGTTACTTTGTCTTTATAGTAGGGTTTTAATTTGGGTGGAACAGTGCGCAACAATTCCGCCTCTTTTAATTGTATTCTATTATACTCAAATAAGTCCGGAGGGTTACCATTTTTTTTATTTTTTGCTTCAGTTGATTTTCTTCTTGCTTCTTTCTCCCTTTCACGTTCTGCACGTTCGTGTTGTAAAAGCCTTGTGAGTATGTCCTGTTGCCTTTTCAGAGTTTGATCTGAGATCATTTTATTTACTATTTCTGTCTCAGTTTTTTCCATATCTTCAAGGAGCTTATTGAGTGCTGCATTACCCTGTCCTGATTCACCTTTCATTTCTTCAAGATATTCCTGAAGTTGTCTTCGAATTGCTTCCTGTTGTGCAGCCATTCGTGCAAGCTGTTCGCTCATGGATTGACCTGATTGCTTATGCTGCTTTTGACCATTCTTGCCACTTTTCCCATCTTTCATTTGCTTAAGTGCATCATTTAGCTGTTTTTGTAGGGCACTCATAGATGTCTTTCCTGATTTACCACCTCCGGGTTTAGCATTTGGGGAAGGTTTATTACAGCTTCCACTTTGCGACATCGAAAGGTTTTGTTGCATTTCCTTCAAAGCTTCAGAAAGCAGTAATGCAAGATTATTGATAGATGTCATAACATATTGTTGTTTGGATGCCCCCTCACTAATCCTTCTTTCGTTTAAAAGATCAATCGTTTTCTGAACATTAGAATTGATATCTTCTATTTCTTTATTAACAAAAGGTTCAATGGCCATTTGTCTTTTTGAAAGTGCATATAATGAATCTTCAACCATTTGAAGATCATCCCTGATATTATTTTGTTCCTGTATCATTTCAGGATATTGGGGATCGTTCTTACCGTATTCGAGAACATTCTTCATAAGATCTTCCTGGTCGAATGATAATTGAACGAGATTTTCCAAAATTTCACGAAGAGCATCTATATCCTCACCCATTGATTCCTGCTGCATCATTTGCTGCATGTTTAACATAAGGTCAGACATTTCACTCATTTTATTCCCGGCACCTTTCTGTGATTCTGATGCTTTTTTACGCTTATTATCCTCGAGCTGGTTTATGCTTTTATCCAAATCATTTTGAATATCTTCTTCAGAGGTGTCGGTATTTAATAGATCATTTGAATCTTCAAGTTCTTCATTCTTTTTATGAAGATCATCAATGTCTTTTTTGATCTTCTCAAACTCTTCGTTTATCTTCTTTTGTTCTTCAAGGATTTCATCACTTTTTTTGGATTTCTCCCGGGAAATTTCTGAAAGCGAATCCTGCTTTTGTGCAAGTTCCTTAAGTTTTTCAATTGTTTCAGTAAGTTTTTTATCGAATTCCAACTGTTTAAACCACTCAAGACTTTGATCAAGTGTTTTTGATAGTTCTTCGGCACTTTTATCCATTTTATCTAACAGATCATTCACCTTGTCTTTATCGATATCTTCGACAGCCTTTTGCAGTTCTTCAATGAGTTTTTTTATTTCATCAGTTAATAATTGTTCAAATAACTCATCAAGTTTTTTTTGTTTTTCCAGCAATCCCTCATTTATCTCCTTATACTGCTCTTCTTTATTGAGTTTCTCAGCATTTTTATCCTTTATCTTCTCAACATTATTTTGAAGTTCCAGCTGTTGGTTCAATAAATCCTGAAGTAAATTTCTGTCTTCCCAGGAAATTTCCTCTTCATTCACCAGCTTTTCTTTCACTTTATCAATTTGCAATTGTAATTGCTTTGCATGTGAAATACTTTGCTTGATATCATCTTTGATTTCTTCGTTGGATTTATCTGTTTCCGATTCAAGCTCTTCCTGGGTTGGAATACTGTAAATCATAGTTTGAGAGCGTGTTGCCTTGCTTCCATTGACACCATCATTATCCCAAATTTCAAAGAAATATTCAATTTCCTGTCCCGGTACCAATCCTATTTCTTCAAGATTCAACTGATAGAAAAACTGATCCTGATCATCAGAATAGTTAATGGGAATATTGATTCTGATATAATCTTTATTAGAGGGCATATTTCCCGGTATAGCATATGCAAAATACAACTTGTTAAATCCATAATCATCTTTGATCATTCCTTTGAAGAATAATTCCTTAATAAAAGTGGAGTCTTTGTATTCTTCTATAAAGATGGTAGGGTAAAGGTCAGGAATAATATTTACAGCATATTGCATACTGTCTGGATTCACTAGCTTTTCATTGGCAACTGTTATCCAGTAGCTACATGACTTCCTGAGGTCTTTTGAAATACTGAAAACATTAGAATTAGGGCTCTTTAATTCGGTGAGCTTCTCTGTCGATGTCCTGAACCCAATTTCTGTGGCATCCTGAGTGTAAAAGTTCCAGTTTAATATTGTACCCTCTGGAATTATAAGATCTCCATTATTATCTGTCACTTCATCTACTTTGCCTGTGTATGCAGGATAATCTATATTTATGTTGAATTCCAGGATAACAGGTTTTGGAAAAACTTTAAGCTCATGTTTTGAAGAGAGGTAATAATCAGTAGTTAACCAGAAACTTATATCATTCTGGATATTGGTAAAAGTGAACGCATATTCATTATTACTTTCTTTACTAAGCCTGTATCTACCATTATTGAATTCTATATAAACGTTTTCTGGTAGTTGCTCTCCAATAGCTTTTACTTTAAGATCAAAGTTATCATGCTGTATAGCTTCAAGCTTCGAATTAGTGATTTCAAGTGAATAGGGTAAAGCCTTTTCAAAATGATCACGAAAATGTATCAGTCGTTTATAAGGTTCTGTAATAAGTTTTGGAGAAATAAAAAGGATGATCAATGCGATAATCACTGGCGGTAAAGCATATTTAAGATATTTTGAATTCCTTCCCAGGTTGATTGCCATACCGAAAGCGAAAGGCGAAAGTTCTTTAGACCTCTTATCAATGCTGGCTTTTATTAAATCCTTGCTGGAAATATTATCGCTAAGCCTTGTTAACTGAAGTGTATTTAAGAGCTTATCTGCTATCTCAGGAAAATGCTGTCCAATAATGTCAGCTGCTTTTTCATCATTTATTGTCTTCCCAAGCCGCAATATACCCGTTAAAGGAAGCAATAGAAAGTAAAGGATTATCCCTAATGTTATTGAAGAATAAATTATAAAGATAATTGTTCTTATGTTAATGCTGAAAAAGGAATAATGCTCAAGGGCATTGATAATCAGGAAGAAAGACAACCATACTGCAATGGAAAGTAATAATCCTTTAATAAGTTTGTTCAGGTAATACTTTCGTTGAAACTTTCTGAGTTTATGTATTAGTATGTTGTAATTCTCTGTCATACAATATAAACAAATGAACTATATAGTGTGTTTTAAATAAACGGAACGAATAATTTAATATTTTTGTTATACGCAAAAATACAGCTTACTTTCCCCATTTAAACATTTAATTCAAAATAAAGATGAAAAAATTCTTGCTTATATTTCTATTGGCTTTATCTTTTCAACAATTAATGGCCCAGTTTGCTGACAATCATGATGAACATAAGTATTGTAACCATATCAAGCATGATGAAAATGTATTAAAGCATTTGGCTCAGACAAATTCAAATCCGAATTTGTTCAATTATGATGTAACATTCTATTTTCTTGATATAGAGGCAGAAGCAGATACAATTTATGTACAGGGGAATGTAAGTGTTGAAGCTGATGTTACTTCTCCTGTCCTGGATACTTTTGCCCTTGAACTTGTTGCAGAAATGAATGTTGATTCAGTATTTATCAATGGTGTCCTTACAAATCATATTCATGTGCAATCTGTTATATTGATACCTCTTACAACTCCTTTAAATCAGGGTGAGCACTTCACAGCAAAAGTGTATTATCACGGAACTCCTGATACCGGAGGAGGTTTCTTTTCCGGAATATCAACAGCATATTCATCTACTTACGATACTCATGTAACATGGACTTTATCAGAGCCATATGCAGCCAAAGACTGGTGGCCTACAAAACAGGATTTAATGGATAAAGCTGATTCATGCTGGGTATATATAACAACGAGCCAGGAAAATATGGCTGGTTCACAGGGTTTGCTAACTGCTGTCACACCCATGCCTGACAGTAAGCTCAGGTATGAATGGAAATCACGCTATCCAATTGATTATTACCTTATATCTTTAGCTGTAGCGGACTATCAGGAGTATAACATATACTCAAAACCTATAGAACTCCTGGGTGATTCCATACTCATACAGAACTTCATTTACGATCACCCTGATTGTTTACCGGATTATAAGAGTGGAATAGATGCAACTGCTGAAATGATTGAGCTATTCTCAGACCTTTACGGTCTGTATCCTTTCTGGGAAGAGAAATACGGACATTGTTTAACTCAGCTTCCGGGAGGCATGGAACATCAAACCATGACTACCATAGGGCAGTTTGGACTTGCACTGGTATCACACGAATTGGGGCATATGTGGTTTGGAGATAATGTAACATGTGCTACATGGAGTGATATATGGATTAATGAAGGATTTGCCACATATACTGATTACCTGGCCCATGAAAAGATTGCAGGCCCCCCATGGCCACAGATCTGGCTTAAGGTGGTTCATGAGAATGTTATGTCTTTGCCTGGAGGAAGTGTTTATGTGCCACCTGATGATCTTGATAATATAGGCAGGATATTCAGCGGTAGGCTTTCATACCGGAAAGGAGCTTCTATCATACATATGATCAGGTATGAGTTAATGAACGACATGCTGTTTTTTGATGTTTTACAGGTTTTTCAGGATGAATATAAAGATAGTGTTGCCACTGCATTGGACTTCGAAAAAGTGCTGGAAGATGTTACAGGCACAGATTTCGATTATTATTTTGATCAGTGGTATTTTGGTGAAGGCTATCCTATATATGATATTATATGGAATCAGGGTGCGGGAATGTTTAATATGTATGTTACGCAGTCAACTTCATCTGCAGTAACACCTTTGTTTAAAATGACCATGCCCTACAGGCTTTATTTTAGCGATGGTACAGATACAACGATCAATTTATGGCAGGAATTGAATTATAATAGTTTTTCAGTACCCATATCCAAAACTATTGATAGTATAATAGTAGATCCATTAAACTGGAACCTGGAAAAAGTAAATAGTGTTGTTTATGGTATCGAAGAAATTGATAATGCAGCCCGTTTTTCAATGGGTCCAAATCCTGCAAAGGATGTATTGAATATATATATGGCAGAGAATGCCGGTGAGGATACAAGAATAGCGATATCAGATATTAGTGGAAAAATCCTGAAAGAGCAGGATATTTATGGAATGCAAGGGATATTGAATATCTCAGTTTTGGCAAAAGGTCTTTACTTGCTCAGCATCACTAGCAAAGGAGCAACTTTCACAAGAAAATTTATAAAAAATTAGAGTATTTAAAGTCCCATTTTTCCATGAAACTTTAAATACTCTAAATTATTTTAAATACTTTAAGTAATTAGAATTTTATCCCTAATACTTCAACAACACCTTAGAAGTAAATATTTCTCCACCGTCTATTACCCTTATAAAATAAAGCCCTTCCTGGAATCCTGAAATGCTTTGATAAGAAATTTCCTGGGTAATATTTACATTCTTTATACATTGGCCGTTTATATTATAAACTTCCATTGTGGCTGATCGTTCAGGAACATCTTCAAGTGTAAGAACGAATTCACCATTGCTTGGATTGGGATAAACGAATAACTCATTATTCTCAAAACCACCACCTGCTATATCAGTATAGTTAATAGATTGCCAGACAGCCTCATAACCATCAATTTTACCGGCTCCCCATGTATTGCTACCATTACCAATATTTCCTGTATTAGCATCCTGTCTGCTGGAAGTATAAAGCAGAGTTCGTACCTGGTGAGGTTGTAAATTTGGTTTAGCCTGAAGCATTAAAGCAACCACTCCGGCTGTAAAAGGGCTCGACATAGAAGTTCCTTGCATTGAAGCAAAGTACCAATATTTGGATTGGTCATTAACACTCATTACAACTTCAGGATTGTTGGGGCCATAGTTTTGATCAAATCTATTAACTGATGATACGATAACATTTCCGGGTGATCCAACATCTGGTTTAATTCTATAGTCAAGTGTAGGACCGTGGCTTGAAAAAGGAGCAATTTTACCAAGATCAGTATAAAAAGGAATTGTTTGTGTAGCTCCCTGAATATTTGTGTATGAATTTTTTGTTGTATAAGCTCCGGATGTGATTACAGCTTTTGAAGTTCCGCCTATTTCTCCAACTGTAAAATCAGTGTTTCCCTGCATCCAACCAGGTTGAACACCAAATCCAGGGAAATCATTTGTTAGCGGGGCTCCGTTTCCCCGACCGTTATTCCAGAAATGTGCATAACCGTTAACACCTTGTACTCCAATTGTCACATAGTAATTTGAATATGGATTCCCAAGTATGCAAAGAAAATGTGGGCGGCCATTTTGTGCATTGCTGGCTTCACCTTCAAATTTAACAGTTACTCCATTAATATCCATGTCTACCTGAGGATTAGTGCTTGAACTCTCCACATTAGTACTACCAACAACCTGTCCTGCATCATCACGAACTATAACCATTAATTCAAATGTTCCACCTACTGCTCCCCATATGTCAACTATTCCTTCTCCCACATTACTTCCCTGAGAGTCTTCAAAATAAACAAGTGTTTCTCCTGAATCATTATTGAAATGTTTAACGGCATGAAGGTTGACACTTCCTTCATTTCCTGCTGATCCTGCAAGGATCTTTCCAGCACCTGTAATGTATTCAAAAGATTGATCCTGCAGTGAAGATCCATCATGTGGTCCAATGTGCGTGCCAAGGCTCATATTGATAACCGCAGGCTTTCCCTGAGAGGTAGCATAATTAAAAATATAACTGGCAGCTTCAACTACTGCAGATTGACCGTCGCCCAACTGAACAAAAACCAGTTCGGCATCCGGGGCAACACCTACATAATATCCATTGGTTCCAACTCCTGAACCTGCAGCAATGCCGGCTACATGAGTCCCATGAGAGCCATTTGGGTCAGTGGTGCCATAATTATAGCAATTAGTTGCACCAATGATTTCTGTTCCGTAACCAAAGCCACTGGGTGCTGGTCCGGAACCGTCATCTTGATTCCATACTCTGCTGATCCTTCCTCCTTGTGAATCCATTGTCCAGAACATTGGATGTGTAAGATCAAAACCAAAATCGATCACCCCTACAATAACACCGGTACCCAAATAAGCAGACCCAAGTCCGGAACCAGAATGAACAGCATTTACATCGGTTTCGGCCCGGGCCTCATTCAGCTTTTTTTTTATGCGGGTATCTGTTTGTATGAATTCAATGCCATCGAGCTTTACAACTTCTTTGACATTCTCAATTGGGATCTTAACTGTCCAGAGATTGTCAGCTTTTGTAGTGATCTTAACATTTAGATCTGTTAATTCATTTTCATCAAAACTTTCTTCAACCTTGATTATTCCACCAATAAAGTATTTGTTATCAATTTTAAGCAAAGGATAAAATTCCTGTATCTTTTCAAGTTGTTTATCAGGCTTTTTCTGAAATTTCTCAAGTTTTTTCACCTCTTTAATAAACCTTTTGGTTTCAAGAGATATGTTTGCATCCTGCCCGAATGATAATCCGGAGAATGTAAACACAAACACAATGGTCAATAGTAATAGTTTTTTCATTTTTTCCTGTATTTATTAGTATTTAGTTTTTGAAGTCTTGATTTGGGCCATTTTATTGAAATGGCATATGCAAGATAATAAATAAACATAGCAATATTGTAATTTTAATAAAGAAATATACTCATTCCAGGAAAGAATAAAGAAGATATAGATTGTTAATAGTAAATTTCTATTTCAGAAACTATGTTGTCAATTGTAATTGCCGGTCTTTGATTATAATTATCTATAGCTAGCTTACTCCCATTGATTTTGAGCTTCTTCTCAAACTCAAAGCCATGAAAAACGAACGCAAGTTTCCTATATATTGATGAATATGAGCCTGACACAGGACTTATCAGGATTAATTTATTTGTAGGGTGAAAAGTGATTTTACGGGAATAATACTGTCCTTTTTTATAATTATTGGAAATACCATCATCTTCGTAGTATTTGAAAGTGTTTTCTTTATCTCCATTATAGATATGAATAAATAAAGTATCTGAATTATCATAAAGAGATCTCTGTGGGATTATTGCTGAGGACTTGATAAAAGCAGGAATGAAATTTTGATAAGCTGGACTTGAATATGTTTTACCACCTTGATAAATAGTATCCTTCTGCAAAAGATACCAATTTGAGCCAAATGGAAGGAATACCTCATGATCCTTTGGAATTATATTATTAGTTGGACAAAGCAGGATATCATTACAAAATACAAACTGCGTATTGAATTTTGATAAGTTTTGTTTTGAAATTTCAGGATATATGATAGCCATCGAATTTTTAACAGGAAAACAGGATTCGGAGAAGATTTTATAGTTTGAATAGATGTACGGTAACAATCTTTCTCTGGTTTTTTCTATGAAGGTTTTAATTGAATCAAGAACCATAACATTGAATTCTGCATTGCTATAGCTGGAAAATGCGTTCTTAATAAGAAGATAATAAGAGTCTTCATTTCCTATTGGGTTAATTTTAGCAGAATACTTATGAATTCCCGGAAAGTTGAAATATGTATAAATAAATGGACGATCAATTTTTTTTGATAAACTTTCATAAGCTGATTTCGAAATTAAAAAGCCCCAGGCATTATGAGCATAATCAAATGTCATTGGATGTCCTTCGAAATCTGCTATTAGAAAATCAGGAATAATATTTTTATTTCCTAATTCCTCAATATGAAACATAGTTGAAGTGTCAGATTGATTTATACCGGAAAAGTATGATTTCATCCTCCAGGAAGAGGCTAATGGATTTGTAAAATCAAGAAATGAGTATTCATTATCAATGGTATTAAGTTTATAAGCATTTCCTGTTAAACATTTCAGGTAGTAATTATTTCTGATTCCTTCTGCATAAAATTGCATTGAATCTTTTTTAGAAACCAGGCAGTTAATTAACTTATAACTCAGTTCTGATTCATAAATATTTTTCATACTCCACAAAGGTGGTAAGAAAGGTAATCCTACCAAATATGAGTAATTCTTTATCAATTCCCTGGGGTCTTTCCCAGCAATTATGTAATAGTTTATTTCCTGCCTATTTGTCGCAAAATAAGTATTCGCTGAATAATTATCATTTAAATATAATGTCCCAAAATCAAACGAACTTCCTTTCAGATTATCAGTAAATATCCCATATGAGACTTTATTATGAATGCCAATGTAGAGTCCTGAATTTGGCCAGGATAATGACTTATTATTTAATATGGGATTTGCATTGTCATAAAAAGGAGATACAAAAACCTCTGAGTTTTGAATTTTCTTAAAACAATAAGCTGCTGTTTTGGTAAATGTATAAGCCATTTCAGGATGATCTTCATTAAGAAGATTGCCTTTACTGTCATATATAGAGACATAAACCGGATATCTGTTAACAACAATTCTCAGAGAAGGTGTAGTTAGCTCAAATACTGACCAGTTATGCCTTAAGCTGAATTCACCTTCCGGTTTACGAATAACAGAATAATTGAAATCAGGTCCGAATTCATCTTTAGAAACGGAAATTCTTATGATATCTTTTGTATAATGAGTGATTTTCAGCTTGCCATTTTCGGCAACAATCAACAGGCTTTTCTCATCGAAGGTAAACTCCTTGAAATTACCCAGGGTATTTATGTATTCGTTTTCTTCACTTATTTGTGAAAATCCTGAAATAGCAAATGGTATAAATATCAGTAAAGCAATAAGTCTATTCATATAATATCTTTGATTTTTAAGTATTCCTCTTTTAGAATTACATAGAGATGCTCATCCATGATCTTATCCTCTTTGAATACAGCTTTCTTATGAATAGCTTCAAGATGAAACCCACATTTTTTAAGCACATTCATTGAGGGGAGGTTGGCATCAAAAATTCCTGCCTGAATACGTTGTAAATCAAGCTCATCAAATGCATATTTTACCATAGCTTTAACAGCAATTGTGGCAATACCTTTATTCCAGTATTCTTCACTCACCCAGTATCCAATTTCTGCAGATATTCTGTGTACATCTTTAAATGGTGATAATCCAATACCTCCAACAGCTGATCCCAGGTGATCAATTGCAAGTAAAACAGTTTTATCTGAATTCATTGCATGGTTTATCCACTTCTTTGCATCATCAGAGGTATACGGAAAAGGAAATCCATCCCCAAGATTCATCGCGATCTTATTATTATTGGCATGATGAGTCAATGCTGAAGCATCAGAGGCTTTCCAGGGACGAAGCTTGTATTTCTCTGATAGAATAATTTCCATACCGCATTAAAATTAATAATTAATAATTAATAATGTACAGTTAAATTCAATGATCTAAAATCCAACTTTTAATTTCTTTAATAAATTGTTGTCAAGGCTTCCAAGGCTGAACAAAGCCACACCATCTGCCCCTCCATACATAGCTGCTTTAATCGCTTTATTAAGATCGTTGTCTTTTTTTAATGCAGGAAGATAAAGGCCACAGAAGATCTTGACAGAATCAGGAATGGAAGCTCTGTTCTCTATCATGACTTCTGTGATCCAGTCAAAAGATTTATTATAGAAATTATGATAAACCATTGGGAAATAGTAATCGAGATCCCAGCTTGCCCAATCCTGCCGAACCATTATTTTTGACATTTCAGGAGTGGGAAAAACAGCAGAGCTAATTTTTAACCCTTCATTTTTTACCTGGTCGCGAAGCATCCATACTGTTTTGTTTAATTCATTTAACCTGAAATCCAGCCATTTTTGGTTCTCCGCGGAGTCGGTTATCTCAAAAGGATCAATTCCGGTTTCTTTTTCAAAAAGTTCGCACATATATGGATGGTAGCCGTAATCATACTCTGGCATAATATGATCCTGCACTAAGCCGTATTTGAGTTGTAATTTTTCAGGAAGTATTACATCCACATAACGGATATAGTCCATGTGAATACCAGATAAGCCCTTTGTTTTTGCTATATCAGAAAATTTATGGCTTAAGAATTCTTTTACTTCAGGATGAGCCGGGCACATAAATTTATAATACCCAACATATGCATATTCTTCAGCAAGCGATTTGCCAAGACGATTAACACTAAGCCAGGATTTATCAGCATCTCCGCGGTTCATAGTCCATATCCATGAGTGTACTTCAATATTATATTTATTTGCAACAGGAATGATCTTTTCAAGCTTTACCCTTCCTGAATGAACTAATAAACCTGTTACTCCTGCATCGCTGAGAACATGAAAACTCGAATCCCAATAATGAACACTTGTATCTTTTATGCTTCCTGCCCAGATCCAGATGGGATACGTTTTCTTATTAATACAGGATGAGAGTAGTATTAGGCAAAAGATAAGAATATAAAGACAAAAAGGAGCAGATAGGGTAACTCTTATCTTTGAACTTTTTCCTTTTATTTTTTTCATTTTATAGGTTCTGCCCATAGTTTCCGGTGTTGATCAATATACCAGGTTTTGTCATTATAATTGCTGCAGAAAATCAGAAATTGTTTTGAGGTTGTTTCAATGTGAACAGGAAATAACCCATTTTTTTTCCCGATGAGTTCACCAAGGGATTTGGCATAAATATGATTCTCCAGGAAAAAATGTTTTTGCATCCTGTATAGATTTACGAGATATATTTTCAATTCATAATCTTTATCTGGATCAGCAAGTATAGGTTCATTGGATAGGGGATGTCCTGCGAAAATAATATACCCCCAGGTCTCGGGATTATGCATATTAAGTATCCATTGTGGTGACCAGACCCAGTTGTGTTCTTTTTGAATCAATTCACTTCCTGGAATTTTCTTTTTGGAATATTGTCCGTTTACAATATCATACTCCCATTGAACCCTTGAAAAGTTCATCCTCCAAACTTCTCGGTTTCTTGGTTTTCTGTTTCCAGAAGCATTTGTAATTATGGATTCCCATGGCAGAAATATTTCTACAATCCAACTGGAATCAATATCGTTCGGATCATTAATAGTACCATGAATTCCAACTGTTGTTTGCAATCCTTTAATATCCCATGATGAATTGGCAGTACAATGATCACTGTATGGCCGACACATAAATAAATCCCAGGTAGCGTTTAAAGCATTGATCTCAAGCTCATAATAGTTATGGTTATCTCCATCAGGATCCAGAAAAATTTCGAAATCATTATCCTGGAAAATTATAGTTTCATTATTTACAATGGAGGCATTAATATGAGGTTCTTCCAGATACGCAGCAATATACATTCCATATTTATTCCTGAGCATTTTAAACTTTGTTTCAAATGGAGATAGTACTTCTTCATCGCCTTCAATATCAACAAAAGGATCTGACCAATTTACCAATTGCCAGGATTCTTCATTTAAATTCCCATCGATAATAATAGAATCAACAGTAGTGTAACAATAATAATGTTTTGGTTTTGGATAGATTTCCTGGGAAATAAGCCTGATTGATAAAACTACAAGAATTAAAATTATAGTAAGATAATTAAGTTTCATATTACATAAATAAAAAAAGACATTCAGGTTTGCATTCGGAAATCAAAGATGTAAAAAATTGTTTAATTAATTGAATTGGTGCAACTATTTCTTCTAAGTCCATCCCTTTATAATATTACCACGCGATATATTTTCAACACAAAATCAAATTACTATGAAAAAACCAAGTATTTATAACATACTGATTGTTGTATTATTTTTTGTTACCACAATTACTTTCGGACAGCAATTATCAAAAGATGAAGCAGAAAAATTAATTACAAACTTCGTTGAACTTAAGTCAAAAACCGATTTTAAAATCCTGGAAATATATGCATATAAAGAAATGGAAGTACCAGATTTTTACATTGCTTATTTTTACCCATATGGCTTTGTTATCCTGGCAAATGAAAAGAAATCTTATCCAATTCTTGCATATTCTTTTAATTCAGGAATTGATTTAGAAAATATTCCTCCGGCAGTTTTGGGAAAATTAGATCAATATGAGTTTATAATTGATTTTTACAGAAATACCACAAAAACTCCCCGGGAAGAAATAAAGCTTGCATGGAAAAAGCTGGAAGAAGATTATTCCTTATCTGAAAGCCGTGAGTTCGTGGATCCATTGATTAATACAAGCTGGAATCAGAACAGATATTATAATGATTATTGTCCGGTTGATTCAAGTGTATATCCAAATATGAATTTTCATACACCAGCTGGATGTGTTGCAATTGCAATGGCTCAGCTTATCAAATATCATGAGCATCCGCTTAGAGGCAATGGTGACGAATGTTATAATGCGTCCCCTTATGGTGAACAATGTGCTTATTTCGATATTCAGGATTATCTCTATGATCAGATGCCAGATGAATTGAACGACTATAATGATGAAATAGCAAGATTAATTTATCATTGTGGAGTTTCGGTGGAGATGGGTTATGGAACTTATGGATCTTATGCTTTTATGCCTGATGTTGAGTATGCGCTGGTAGATCATTTCAGATACAGGGATGAGATTAACAGGGAATTCAAAAGTAATTATGAGATAGATGAATGGGCAAATATGCTGATCTCCGATATTGATATGGGATTGCCGGTTGTAATGTGTGGTTCCGGTGTGAACGGCACTCATGCTTTTATTTGTGAAGGATATGACGAGGATGGATTATTTCATTTTAACTGGGGGTGGGGTGGATCTTTTGATGGATATTTTGAAATAGGAAACCTGAACCCGGGACCTTATCATTTTGATGAGAACCAGGAAGGGTTTTTTAATGTAATTCCTCTTATAACAGGAATTGAAGATGAAAACATAGATACAGAATTTGTTGTCTATCCAAATCCTGCAGATGAATATTTTAATATTTCAGGATGGATGGGAAATACAATTTTGAGAGTAGAGATCTTTGATATAAATGGCGAACTTGTAAAATCATTTTCAAATTCGGATCAGAGTTTTAGTGTTAAATCACTCGAATCAGGAATTTACTTAGTTAGGATTATATCAGCTAAGAGTATTGATGGTTTTAAAATAATTAAGCATTAGTTATACAGATGTTCTAATGAAAAATAAAGGATGATGGACTTGCATCTGCAACTTGTTTAAATCGCGAACGATTTGCTTTGACTGTACTTTTTTAATATCTTCGTTAGGTGAACAAATATTGTTTGTTATGCAGGTATTAAAGCCAAAAATCCGCTCCAGAATTCTCAGAGTATCAGAAAAGCACTTTTTTCTTTATGGTTATGAAGGGGCTTCAATGAGAAAGATTGCTAAAGAAGTTGGTGTTAGTGTTAGTAATCTTTATCGATATTATCAGAATAAGATGGATATTTTTATCGGGGTTATTGATGAATATCAGCAGGATTTCATTAGCAATTACCTGAATATACTTACTCCGAAAGATGAAAAATTCACTCCTTATCTTGTAACCAGAATATCCGATGTAGTTTTTGATGCTGTAAAAACCGACAAAAGAAAGTTTATAATTCTGATGGAGAAAAGTGAAGGAACTCCATATTCTGACTTTAGTGAGAGAATTGTTGACGGGCTCGTGAAAAATATAAAATTAGCTATAAAGGATTTTTATAAAGAAGAATTTGTAGTTAGAGTTATAGCCCATAATTTTTTCTATGGCTTATTAGAAATATCTAGTAATTGCATAGATGATGATAGTCTTTATTTAAATCTAAAAGCCCTGGTCAGTTATCATATGAAAGGAATAATGGAGTTTTACGATTAGTTATATTTCCTTTACTGATAAAGCATTGTCTGCTGCAATGGATGTGATGACTTATTAATATTGAAAGCTTAAAATGTCACTCTATAAAATCGATTTTCAAAAGCTAAGAATTTATTACTCACTGAATTGTTCTCCAGTGGAATGCCATCAGGATCAGATTCGATGAAAGAAACTGGATCTTTATTCCATTCAATTTCTAATTCCTGAGGATAATTGTTTGAATTGTATAGCCTTATAAGCAAAGAACTGTCTTCCATGGGTGTAATTGAACCAAGCAATATGCCATTATCTGACAGTATAAACGGAGATTCAAATTCAGTATTTATACCACAGCTTGCAATCAACGGCCTACTGATTTCCCTTGCACTTTTTTCCACCTCTGCAGCATCAAATCTTCCATGAGGAATGATATAATACTTAAATGAAGTTTTCCCTTCCTGTGTGGCTTTAAAATTTGTTTCCCAGTAATTGTTCATCACGTATGAGTAGATCACATCCGATGGTTCAATATGATCGATCCATCCGTAAGAAATAGGATCAGTAGTGATCTCATTGAGCTCAATCAATGGGGCATCAGGGCTTACAAGTGTAATACCATAATCCTGGTTTGAGATATCCACCCAACGACGCAGGGTATAGTAATTTTTATTGGAACCCGGAATCTGATCATATTCAGGCCTGTAATATCCAAAAGGCATATTGATTCTCAAAACTCCATCCGGCACATTGAAAGGAAAAGCAAAATGAACTCCTTCAGGATTATAGATCTTTGACTTATCAATAGTATTTATTATTTCGATCTGCTTCATGCCCGCAGTTAGCTTTATCTCTGTCTTTAATCCGTGAGTTCCCGGTGCTTCAGAAGTGATGATCAAACTGGCCGACAGTGGTCCTTTAACACCAATTTCAATTCTTGCATTTGAATTTGTGAGAGGATTTGAAGGTGATCTCCCGGCAACATAGAAAAACTGGTTGAATTCTGCATTTTCTTTCTTCTGCACCAGATTGATTCCTGTTGTTTTATCAATTATGGCAGAAATATTACCGCTTTCTTCATTAACGATTACTTTGAAATATTTATTTTCCAGGATATTACCTTCAGCAATTACACCTGCTTTTTCTTTTGTGAGCTTATTAATATTATACTCTTTATATCCTAGCGCAGGAATATCCTTTGCCATAAAAACTACATTTCTATCTTCCTTTGTCTTAAAAGTTACCATACCGCTTCTTTTCCAGGATGATGTATTATAAACTCTAATGTTATTACAATCATGAGATCCTGGATTAATGGAATTCTTTATCAGATCCTTTGAATACTTATCTGCATCCAGGGCAAATTTCTGCTTCACTTTCCACTGATGTTTTACGAAATCCAGTTCCGGATCGCTGATACTGTTATGCGCCCCCCAGGTATGTTCGTTATATAGCATCACTTTTTCCCATGCTTCTGTAAAATCAAGGAACGGAAATTCATCCGGTTTATTTAAGGCCCACAGGGTTTGAGCCTGAACCAGTCGTTCGGCACTGGCCCTGTTTATAGTTGTTTCCCTGGCCGATGAAGCGGCTCCATCTTCCCAGTAGGCTGTGAGGTCACCTCTCACAGCAGGGATACTGTGGCCATATATGTCTTCAAATTCTGAAAATGTTTTAGAGACGGTGGAGATTTTCAACTTAGGACTAATATATTTTTCGTTCCATTCTCTTACGAAATCTGATATAGTGGTATCTACAGGCCCATTATCCGATCCTATATTATAACGAAGAGGAACAATTTCATAATCATATCCTGATTGAGACAGTTCATTCACATATTTCAGGATGAGGTTTTCATAGCGCTCATAATTAGCACCACGAAGGTTTAATCCTGCGTGAAAATAAGCATATCCTTTTCCGTGAATCCAGCAAAAAACCTTTTCTTTTCCTGAGGGAGAAACCCAATAAAAAGGCTTGTCGCCACATTTTTCCAGTATGTTTCCCATGCGATGAAAATGATTGGTACCCAGTGAAAAATACTTCACTCCGCTTTGAGCCAGAGCAGGAATTGCGCCCCAGCTCCATCCCGGAATATCAGTTATCATGGCTGATTCAAGAGGAACTCCTGCTTTTTTACAATAATCACGTGCCGACTGTGTCATCCTGAATAATTCTTCTTCATTGCATAGAGCCAGAAGCCCGTTTCCATAGAAAGCATCCAGTTCAATGCTTCCGTTTTTCACAGCTTGCAGGAAAGCATTTCTTTCCGCTTCTGTAGCTTGTTCCAGGTAAGAATCAACAGCCCACATAACTTCCACATTCCATTTGATTCGATCATCCTCTGGAAGATTTTTATTGATACCCTGATCAAGTGCAACGGCTTTTTCAAGGTGATCCCATTGCATTTGTTCCACTTCTTCCTGGACATGAGTATAGCCAATATCCACATGAGAATGATGGATCAGATATATCTCGTATGGTATAGCAGGCTGAAGAGTGAATTCTTCCTCAAACAAAAGCTTTTTGCCTTCCATGACTTTTACCGGAACAGTGGTTGGCACTTTGACCACAGGCACAGGAACCCTCATATTTGAATACCCTGTAGGGATTATCTTTTTATAATTTTGATCAGCAATCTGTATGTTAAGCTTTTGTGGATCTCCAAGATGGACAAGGGAAAATCGCAACTGTTGGCCTTCACCATCTTTAGTTTTGACAATAGCATTTTCCGCAAAAAGATTGATATGCTCCAGACAAGGGTATTTGAAGATCATAAACCAGGTGCGACTATCGGCACTTTCACCAATAAGCTGCAGAATGACTGCTTTGCCAGGCTCCAGCATTTTTGTTGGGATGTGCAAATACATATAACCCATATAGTCAGAGTATTTATCGAGTTTGAGCCCTTTATAGACTAGCCTCATATTATTGCCTTTCCAGGAAAGTCTCTTTTTCTTATCATCATGAGGACTATGAATTTGAAAACTTTCTTTTCCATTAACGAACATCCTGAAAGTATGTGGGTCTTCTTTATTAATATCTATTCCTGCAATGAAAACAAAAACGGCCGTATCTTCTTTAAAACCGACAGGTAATGCTTGTGTTTCCCATTCAATGGAAAGCTTTTCATCCAATGATCTGACCAGGAGAGAAACAGTAGCATTGGGTTCAGTTGATTCATAAAGTAGTTCCTCACCTTTGATCGTTCTGGCATAACCCTGAAGCAGATCGTTTTTCTGTGAGAAACCAGTCAGGATGAAAAGTATAAAAGTAATAATCGGAAAAAGCTTTTTCATAATACAAATTAATTTTTATTTAGTCATTTTTGCAACTTCTTTATGACGGAAGCAATGGACATAATGATCATTCACCATTCCGGTTGCCTGCATGTGAGCATAAATTACCGTTGAACCCACGAATTTGAAACCATGCTTTTTGAGGTCTTTAGAGATTTTATCTGAGAGATTGGTTTTTGCAGGAAGATCCTTAAGTCCTTTAAAGGAGTTTTGAATAGGCTTGCCATTTACGAATCCCCAGATATATTTGCTGAATGAGCCGAACTCATCCTGTATTTTAATAAAAGCTCTGGCATTAGAGATGGTTGCACGAATCTTGAGCTTGTTTCTTATTATGCCGGCATTCTCAAGTAGCTCCTGAACTTTGTTTTCGTCATATCCTGCAATTCTTTTGTAATCGAAATTATCGAAGGCTTTACGGAAATTCTCTCTTTTACGGAGTATGGTTATCCAGGATAATCCGGCCTGAAAGGTTTCCAGTATAAGGAATTCAAAGATGCTTTCATCATCATAAACAGGAACTCCCCATTCTTTATCGTGATAGTCATTATACAGTGGATCATGCCCGGCCCAGTCGCAGCGGTATTCTTTCATAAAAAAAATATGTTAAGCAAATATACTTAATTTGAAAATGTCATTGCGCCTATTGCGACTTCCTTAGCGTCCATTGCTGTTAGGCATTAATACATTTAACCGCAATAGGCGCAATAGTAGCACAAAGTTCGCAAAGACTTCAATTGAATTCAATAATTTCTATTGGCAATTTATATTTATTAGTTTTGTATGAAAACAAATCCAATCATGCCTTTTCCAAAAAAAGAAAAAGAATCAACAACTATTCGCTACTTCATTGATAAATATCCTGATTTTCCAAAGGGAAAGCTTGTTGTTTCTGAATCTCCTGATTTTATTGTGAAGGAAAATTCAAAAAAATCCATTGGCATAGAATTAACCCGATTAGTTGATCATAACAATGGAAATTCATTTTATAATAATATTGAAACATATCTTATTAAAAATCTTAATAAAGATATTATCAGTCATATACTGGAGCAGAAAGAAGAGAAGATTCGTCTTTACAGAAAGCAAAGGCTAAAGGAGATATGGCTTATAATAACTGCTGACAATCTTGATCTGCCAAGATCATCAAATATTAAGGAATCCATATCAAAATGGGATATCAGAACTTCTTTTGATAAGGTGTTTTTGTTTGATTTGTATAGAGGGGAAATATTTTTAATGAAATGATTCATCGAAAGTAACGCTACGAACTATATTCTTATTTCTTGTTGTAAAGGCTCATTGTCCTATCTACTCCAGCAGCAATAAAACTCTTAATTATCTCCACCGCAGATTCAATTTTAGGGATCATTAATCCTTCTTCGGATTGAGTCCATTTGCCAAGCACATAATCTACCTGATAGCCTTTGGCAAAATCATCATCTATACCGATTCTCAGTCTTGTGAAATTAGGTGTACCAAGGTATTCAATCACACTAATTAATCCATTATGCCCTCCATCACCACCTTTTTTTCTCATGCGAAGAGTTCCCAGGGGTAGTGCAATATCATCAGTAATGATCAGGATATTCTCAATGGGAATCTTTTCGGCTTGCATCCAGTATCTCACCGCCTTGCCACTTAAATTCATAAATGTAGAAGGCTTGATTACTACCAGCACCTTTCCCCTGTATTTCATCTTTGCCACATCAGCATAACGCTCAGTACTGAAAGTAGCTTTCCCGGCACCAGCAAGTGCATCAGCAATAATGAAACCGATGTTGTGGCGGGTGTTTGCATATTCGTCGCCAATGTTACCAAGGCCAACAATGAGAAATTTCATAATAATGAAAAGTGAAAAGATGCCGGATACCAGTTTCCGGATTCCGGCATCAGGTACCCGGCATCAAATATATATACGAATTATAAACTAATTGCTATGAACTAGATTCTATTTACCTCTTTCAGCAGGCTTAGCACCTTCACTGCCTTCACCTTCAGCAGGCTTAGCACCTTCACCCTCAGCAGCACCTTCACCACCTTCGCCTTCTTCACCTTCTTCTTCTTCTTCCTCTTCATCTACAGCAATTCTGGTTACTTTCACAGCGACAACCATTTCAGATGGAATATCTATAAGTGCCAGATTATCATAGCTTAGATCACTTATCTTTACTGTGCTTCCTATTTCAAGCATTGAGATATCAACTTCTAAAAAATCAGGAAGATCCTTGATAAGACCCAGAACTCTGAGTTTACGAAGTTTCTGAACTATCCTGCCGCCCTTGATAACACCAGGAGGTGTACCCATCAGTTTAACGGGGATAGAAACTTTCATAGGTTTGTCAGGAAAAACAAGCAGGAAGTCTGCATGTAATATCTTATCGGTAACAGGATGATATTGAATATCCTGGAGTATTGTTTCATACTCTGTACCGTCTAAATCAATTTTAATAACAAATACTTCGGGAGTAAAAAGGATCTTAGAAAAATTACGCTCGTCCATAGAAAAGTGGATTTGTTCTTTGCCACCATATAGGACACATGGAACCTGTCCTTCTTTGCGTAATTTCTTTGCATCTTTTTTCCCTACGTTCCCGCGTTGGGAACCGCTCATAGATACTGTTTTCATACAATTAACAATTAATAATTAATAATTAATAATTAAAGGCAGATGCCGATAACTATTTTACTTTTTGATTGAATAAAGAACTAATTGATTTTTTGCTTTCCACTCGTTGAATTACTTCAGCGAATAAGTCTGCAGTAGAAACCACTGTTATTTTATTGCTTTCCTTTTTCAAAGGAATAGTATCAGTAACCACTATCTCATCAAAAGGAGCTTCTTCAAGCCTTTCATATGCTTCTCCTGAAAATACCGGATGAGTGCAGATAGCTTTTACACTTTTTGCACCTTTATCCATAATCAACTGCGCTGCTTTTGTAATAGATCCTGCTGTATCAATTATGTCATCGACAAGAACCACATCTTTCCCCTTAACGTCTCCCACCAAATCCATAGTGGCAATAACATTGGGTTTTAATCTTTGTTTGTAACAAATCACAAAACCTGTATTCAGGAACTTAGCATAGCTGGCAGCCCTGCGTGTACCTCCTGTATCAGGAGATGCCATGATAAGGTCAGGTAGATTGAGTTTCTTGAGATAGGGTACAAAGATAGAGGAAGCATATAGGTGATCCACAGGTACATCGAAAAAGCCCTGAATCTGATCTGCGTGCAGATCTAATGTAATAACACGTGTAACGCCAGCTGTAGTAAGCAGATTTGCTATCATCTTGGATGTAATAGAAACACGAGGTTTATCTTTACGATCCTGACGGGCATATCCAAAATAAGGAATTACCGCAACGATATTTTTTGCTGAAGCCCTTCTTGCTGCATCCACCATCATCAATAACTCAAATAAATTTTCAGTAGTAGGGAAGGTGGATTGCACTATAAACACATCACGCCCACGAATATTTTCTTCATAATAAGTCTGAAACTCACCATCAGAAAAAACCGAAACACTGGCTTGTCCTAATGGAATATCATAGCTTTCGCATATTTTTTTGGCTAGGTACTCTGTTGCCCTGCCCGAGAAGATACTTACTAATTTCCTTTTCGACATAGTGGGTGTGTTTTGAGCTGCAAAATTAGAAAATAATCCTGAACCTGCAAGAGTAAGGATGGAATTTGTTAGCTTATTAATTATCTGTATATTAGTAGTATATTAATCTTTAAATAAATCCCTATGTTCCCAGTCAATAAACTTTTCAGGCTAAGCCTGCCTTGCATATGCTTTCTTTTAGTAATTTCATTCGGATGCAAGCGTGACCCCGAAAATACAGATACTATTCCTATTCAACCTCCGGCTGCAGGATGCTGTTATTTTACAAATGATTATTCTTTACCTCAAACACAATCCTTGCAGCAATTATCTGAGTACCTGTCTTCAGAGCATTTTGATTATACCCTTGACGGCTGGTTTTTCTTCGGTAGTCTGGAAAATAGTGTTACTCCTGATGATCCTGACGTCTTTTTTATAGCAGTACAGCGAATCGAAGAGGATAAAGGTAATGGATTCAGAACCCCAATGGTCCCTGCAATCGTTGGATACAACAGCAGCAAGTTAGGATATTATGAGTTCAGGGGCTTTTATACCTACGACATTAGTCCGTTGATGACAGTAGTTCCTAATCCATGGGTTGTTACACTGGTTTCACCATTTCCGCCCTATGATACACTGATAGAAATGAAACTTCTTTCAGGTACTATGGGAGCGGCTGATGCGGTATACAATCTACACGCAAACATTCCGGATATAACACTTGGCAGAAAGCTCAAAGCAGATGTTCAGATCCGCGATCGCTATGGAACAATAAATGAAGGAGATGGTACTGCATCATTTTTTGCACAATACATTACAAACGAACAGAGAGAAGAGATCATGAATTCATCGGAACGCACTGTGACTCACTACCTGGAGAACACAGGTGATCCTATGTCGTGCCAGGGTTCATATTACTATTCCTTACCACTACTGGATGTAGAAAACTTCACAATAAATCTTTGCGACACAGTTGTTAACCAGGGCAATGGTGGGCTGATGTGGATGGATTATGTGGTGCAATCTTATGATCAAAGAGCATGGGAGGCTTTCGACGGAGCTTCCTGGAGCTTCTATGCCATACAATTGCCTCAGATCAATTCAGCCCTGATGGTTATTGAGATAAATAGCGCCTTGGGTTCTCTTCCTATCGCTAAATTATTTAACCTGGAAAGTGGATCCACACTCAACTTTGCTCATAATGCAAAATATGTATGGCCTATAAACGAAGTAAATATTCAGGCTGTGCCGGGATCTGTCTGGACAAGCCCCAAAAGCCATCTAAATTATGCAACTGAACATCGGATACAACTTATGTCAGCAGATTATCCTGCAGACCTGTATATTACCATGGTAAGAAGTAATCAGGAAATTTTTATAGATAAAGATAATATCAAGTATGAAGGACTTGCAAAAGTTACCGGTACCCTGGGTGGTGTTGCAGTGGAAGGTCAGGCATTTGTTGAGATTCAACCGGAAGGGCAAATACCTTAAAGAATTAAGAATTAAGAATTAAGAATTAAGAATTGAGAATTAAGAATTAAGAATTGAGAATTAAGAATTAGAGATAGTGCAAATAGCCTGTTATAACACTTTGATTAAACTTTTTATACTCTAGGTATTTGATCAAAATATTCATTATCTGTGAAAATCAATTAGTGTGGACTTTTAGTCCATGCTTATTCAATCATTTATTAAGGCCCGGGCACCATGTCCGCGTCAGCAAAGTTCATTTGTAAAAATCTGTGAGAGCTTTTATTTTTATTAAATTCGTGCTTGGAATAACCAAACAATAACAAAATGAAATTTATAAGCAGAATAGTATTCATTATTGCCATCATCGCAATCACCCTTCCTGCAAATGCTCAGAGGAGAAAAAAGAAATCAAGAGATAAAGAGAAAGAAAAAACAGAAGTCAAAGCAGTTCCGGTATTTGAAGACGGGGAAGCGCAAATAGTAGAAGCCTTCAACGATCCTGAAAAATGGGTGCGCCACGACCTCTGGGTGGAAACAGATTTCGATACAGATGGAGACGCAAAACCTGACCGCATGCATGTTGGCGTTACAAGGCCATATCAGACAGATACCGAAGGATTGAAACTTCCTGTGATATATATAAGCAGTCCGTATTTTGCCGGAGTATCCTCCTCAGGGAAGCAATATTTTTGGAATCCTCGACAGGAGCTGGGTGAAGAACCTCCGGAAAGAATGCACCCTCCTGGAATAAAAAGATACGGGGAAAGGCCCATAATTTCAAAATCTCACACAGAAACATGGATCCCTCGTGCTTATATCGTTGTTCATTCCTCTTCTCCCGGAACAGGACTCTCACAAGGATCACCGACTGTTGGAGGAGATAATGAATCGGAGGCACCAAAAGCTGTGATTGAATGGCTGTGCGGTCGAAGAAAAGGATATACAAGCATCGATGGGGATGAAGAAGTAGATGCATTCTGGTCGACAGGAAAGGTCGGGATGACAGGAACATCATATAACGGCACCCTTCCTGTGGCAGCAGCAACAACAGGAGTTGAAGGACTTGAAGCCATTATACCCATTGCGCCCAATACATCATATTATCATTATTACCGCTCGAACGGACTGATCCGACATCCGGGAGGCTGGATGGGAGAGGATATTGATGTTCTTTATGATTTCATTCACAGCGGTGATGAAACGAAAAGACCATATAACGATTCAGTAACCAGAGATATAGAGCTGGTAGGAGGGATGGATAGGGTTAGCGGCGACTGGAATGAATTCTGGGCAGGACGTGATTACCTGCTTGATATGGAAAATTTCAATGCAGCATTGTTGATGTCCCATGGCTTCAACGACTGGAACGTAATGTCTGAACACAGCTACAGGATCTATAAAGCAGCAAAAGAAAAAGGATTACCAGTGCAGATCTATTACCATCAGAACGGTCATGGTGGGCAGCCACCTATGAAAATGATGAACCGATGGTTTACAAGATATCTGCACGGAGTAGAGAACGGAGTTGAAAATGATCCCAGGGCCTGGATCGTCAGAGAAGATTATAGCAGAAGCAAGCCAACAGCTTATGAAGATTATCCCAATCCTGATGCAAAGGATGTCACTTTTTATCTTATCGCCGGAGCACCTGGACAGGGAGGCCTTAGCAAGGAAAAGAATTCAGATCAGGGAACAGAAACCATAATTGATAATTTTTCTTTTTCAGGAAAATCCCTTGCCAATGCAGAGTTTACCGATCATAGACTTCTTTTTGTAACACCTGAGTTAAAACAGGAAATACATATTTCAGGAATACCAAGGATAACGATAAAACTTGCCTGCAATAAGCCAGCAGCAAACCTATCTGTATGGCTTGTATCATTACCATGGACAGAGGGAAGAAAGCCAAAAGTTACTGACAATATCATCACCCGGGGCTGGGCCGATCCGCAAAACCACAGTTCACTGACCGATGGAGAACCTCTAGAACCTGGCAAGTTCTATGAGATCACCTTCAATCTACAGCCCGATGATCAGCTTATCCCAGCAGGGCAACGGATCGGATTGATGATCTTCTCCAGTGACCGTGATTTCACTTTGTGGCCGAATCCGGGAACGGAGTTGACAGTGGACCTGGATGAAACGAGTTTGGTATTACCAATAGTGGAAAGGGTAAAAGCAATCAAATAGAGAATTCAGAAAAAGGAATTCGGAAAAAAGAGTTCAGAAAGTAGGCAAGGAGATAAAAGTGCAATAACTTTATGTTATATTAAGTATTGAAGTGATCAGTTATTTACTGTTTGTTATAAGCACCTGGCTCTGCCTCAGTTTATTAGGAAAATGGACAGATAATCTTTATCTTTGATTAATGGTGTTTTCTTTTTTTCATTAAACATGTAATTTTCTATATTTCTTTGACTTACTAACTCAAACTGATTATAAATTATTAATTATTCTTTCAAATGAAATACATACAAATAACAATCTTGTTGCTGTTTGTTTTTTTAGTTAATGGAGTATATTCTCAAATTGTAAAGGAACAAACTGCATTAAAAGTTGCGGAAAATGTTTATCAGCAGATTCAGCAGATTCAAGCAATGTCAAAAATAACTCCTGTTATAGAAATCATAAATGATAAGAATGGGCAAGCTGCTTATTATGTTTTTAAATATGGTTCAGCCAATGGATATATTGTAATTTCTGCAGAAAAGAATGTTTTTCCTTTGCTGGCATATTCATCAAAAGGAATCTGGGACAGCGACAGTCCTTGTCCTGCTCATGATGATTGGATGAATACTTATGTCCTGCAGATTGAAGATGTAAGACAAAATAACATAAAGGCTACACAGGAAATAATAAGTCAATGGAATAAGTATACTCAAAATGACCCGGGTGCAACAAAGTCTACACGATTGATTGTTGGACCTTTTACAGATTATATAACATGGGATCAGAATTGCCTTTACAATGATTCTTGTCCGCCGGATGCTGCCGGCCCTTGCGGACATGCTTATGCAGGTTGTGTTGCAAGCGCTATGAGCATAGTGATGAAATACCATCATCATCCGAATACAGGTACAGGCTCACATTCATATTCCCACCCTACCTATGGAACATTGTCTGCAAATTTTGCTTCAACGGATTATAATTTTGCTTCAATGCCTGATTTTATTGCTGAAGCATATGTTGCCCAGTTAATGTATCAAACCGGTGTTTCTGTAGATATGAATTATGGTCCAACAGGATCATCAGCTTCTACCTCTGTTGCAGTAAATTCACTGGTTACTTTTTTTAATTACAGTTCTTCAGCTTATTATGACTTAAAGGCAAATCACACAGATCCGGTTTGGGAAGGTATGGTTAAAACAGAGCTGGATAATAGCAGGCCTTTATTGTATCGTGGACAGGGAACCGGTGGTCATGCTTTTGTTTGTGATGGGTATGATGACAATTATTCCGGAGGCGGGTTAACATATTTCCATTTTAACTGGGGGTGGAGTGGTGCTTATAACGGATATTATCATTTAAGCAATCTTAATCCCGGAGGTAATAACTTCACTTCTGATCAGGCAGCAGGCTTTAATATTGAGCCCAGAACTGATATAACTCCTACCAGCGATTTTAATGCAGATGCTAATACTGCCTGTGTTGGTAGCTCAGTAAATTTTTATGATATGTCATCTTATTCTCCGAATGGATGGTCATGGACATTTCCCGGTGGTGCAAGCGGAAGTTCAACATCTGAAGACCCGACTGAAACATATAACACACCTGGTTTATATGATGTAACTTTAACTGCTTCAAATGCTTCCGGTGCAGGAACAACGGAATCAAAGACCGGATTTATAAGGGTGTGTAATACACCTGTTTCAGCAACATGCTATCCTATCACTACAACACTTGGGAATTATTGGTATGGTATCATACATGTTAAACTCAGTAATCTTGATCATTATTCTGGTGATGCACTCTATGATAGTGGTTGCCTTGACCTGATTTGTAGTCATTCAGCTGATCTTACTCCCGGATCCACATATAATCTGGATATTATGGTTAGGGTTGGAAGCTCCGGCAATGCACATACATATGTATGGATTGATTTCAATAATGATGGTGATTTTACAGATGCCGGTGAAACTATGGTTAATAACGAAATCAGTTCTGTTGCAAGTTCGTATAATACTTTCTCCACTTCATTGACAATGCCTTCTTCACCTACTACAGGTACTATGCTAAGAATGAGAGTATGGACAGATTATACCACAGCAGGCAGTCCTTGTTCAAATGCTGTGATCGGACAGTCAGAGGATTACGGTATTTACTTTGTTGCAGGACCATCAGCTCCTGTAGCTACGGCAGCTACGAATATATCACAGACTGCATTTGATGCGAACTGGAATGCTTCTACATCTGCTACAGGCTATTATCTTGATGTTGCAACTGATGCCGGATTTACCTCTTTTGTGTCTGGTTATGATAATCTTGACGTTGGAAATGTTACTACTAAAAACGTTACAGGTCTTAATGCCGGCAGCGATTATTATTATAGAGTCAGGGCGTATAATGCAAATGGCACAAGCGGCAACTCAAACATAATTAGCCTTACTACCACACCAAACGCACCCTCTGCACCAGTAGCAACTGCTGCAACTAATATTTCACAAACATCTTTTGATGCAAATTGGAATGTTGCCACAGGAGCCACAGGCTATTACCTTGATGTAGCAACGGATGCAGGATTTACCACTTTCGTATCAGGTTACGACAACCTGGATGTCAGTAATGTGACTACATACAATGTATCAGGCTTAAGTGCAGCTACTGACTATTATTACAGGATAAGGGCATACAATAGCGGAGGCACAAGCGGGAACTCCAATGTTATCAGCCTGACAACCTTACCAAACCCACCGAACCCACCAGTTGCCACTGCTGCCACAAATATTTCACAGACAGCATTCGATGCAAACTGGAATGCATCTACTGATACTGACGATCTTACTTTCACTGCAGACGGATATTATCTTGACGTAGCAACGGATGCCGGCTTTACTTCATTTGTATCAGGTTATCAAAACCTGGATGTAGGAAATGTAACTACATACAGTGTGACAGCGCTTAGTGCTCAAACAGACTACTATTATCGGGTAAGAGCATATAATACCGGCGGAACAAGCTCAAACTCAAACGTAATTAGTGTGACTACCACGCCAAATGCACCCTCTCCACCTGTAGCAACAGCAGCAACAAATATTGCTCAAACATCATTTGATGCAAACTGGGATGCTTCATCAGGAGCTACTGGCTATTACCTGGATGTTGCCACTGATAATGGTTTTACATCCATGGTTCCCGGATATGACAACCTAGATGTAAGTAATGTCACTACATATAGTGTATCAGGATTGTCGGCACAAACAGATTATTATTATCGCATAAGAGCATATAATACAGGCGGCACAAGTAGTAATTCAAATATTATCAGCCTGACAACATTACCCAATCCTCCTGCTGCACCTGTAGCAACAGCGGCAACCAATGTACAACAAACATTCTTTGAAGCTAACTGGGATGCTTCAACAGGAGCTACGGGTTATTATTTGGATGTAGCCACTGATAATGGATTTACATCCATGGTTCCCGGGTATGATAACCTTGATGTCAGCAATGTAACTACTTATAATGTAACAGGATTGTCGGCACAAACAGATTATTATTATCGTGTAAGAGCTTATAATACAGGAGGGGCGAGTGCTAATTCAAATGTGATAAGTGTTACAACATTGCCATTTGATCCCAATGCACCTGTTGCATTACCGGCTACTAATATTCAGCAAACATCATTTGATGCAAACTGGGAGGCTGTAGCAGGAGCCATAACATATTATCTTGATGTTGCAACAGATATTGCTTTTACAAGTTTTGTCGCGGGATATAATAACCTGAATACAGGAAATGTCACCATATATTCTGTCAGTGGATTAACAGGTGGAACAGATTATTATTATCGTGTACGCTCTGAAACTGGTGGTGGAACGAGTTCAAATTCCAATATTATTGTTGTCACAACACTTCCTGGAGTTCCCCTGCCACCCACTGCATTGCCTGCAAGTATGATACAGGCATCATCCTTCGATGCAAACTGGGATCCATCGGCAGGAGCAGACGGATATTACCTTGATGTAGCTACTGATAATGGATTTGTTAACCTGCTTCCGTCTTATGACAATCTTGATGTGGGCAACCTAACTACATATAGTGTTACAGGCCTTGATCCGGATACTTATTATTACTACAGGTTAAGAGCGTATAATATAAGTGGGACCAGTGGCAATTCAAATATTGTGGAAGTGATAACATTAATGGAGATCCCTCTCCCACCTGTGGCTATCAATGCCACTTTGATCCAAAGTCATAGCTTCAATGCTAACTGGGAGCCTTCTTTAGGCGCGGATGCTTATTACCTGGATGTCTCATCAGATAATAGCTTTGGAAGCTATCTTCCGGGATTTGAAAATCTGGATGTTGGAAATACCAATACATATGCTGTTACAGGAGTTAGTCCGAATTCAACATACTATTATCGTCTTCGTGCTTATAATAATGGCGGGACCAGTGGTAATTCGAATACTGTGAGTGTAACAACACTTCCTGTTGGGTTAAGCGAAAACAACCTACAAGTGAAGATATTCTCATTACATGCAAAAGTTATTATCACTACAAAAGGTTTTGATAATATTGAAGGTGAAGCATATGTCTATTCAATGGGTGGACTGGTGCTTCTAAAAAAGAAACTGGATAACGCAGATGAGAATATATTAAATCCTGGAGTGAGAAATCAAATATGTATTGTTAAGACCATTATTAATGGCAAGCAATATATTGAAAAGGTATTTGTTTCTGGTTATTAAGGAGGGATTTTTGTTATTGATTGTTTTATTACTCATTGGATTCGAGTTTAGCTTGTTGCCATAGTTCTTTCTCTTTTATGTGCACAAACTTTATTATTATGCATAATATATGTTAATATATTTTTCATCACTACTTTTTTAAAAAAATTGATGCTGAAAATAATCTAAATTGAAGATACAGCCACAGCTGACGAGACAAACTGGCAGGGGTGGTCAGCTTCATCAGCATTGTAAGCTTTATAATCTTTTTCAAGAATTTCCTATCTTCGAAAAAAATCCCCATGAAAAACCAACTCATTGTTACTATACTTCTTCTCTTTATGATTTCCTGCAAACAAGAACCAACAGACATTCCTTCCAGAGAAGTAATTCCATCTAATGCCCAACTCACTTACCAGCAGATGGAGATGATCGGCTTCATCCATTTTACTGTAAATACCTATACCGATAAAGAATGGGGATTTGGAGACGAAGATCCTGCAATTTTCAATCCCTCGGAGCTTAATGTGGAGCAATGGATAATCACCGCCAAAGAAGTAGGTATGAAAGAGCTTATTCTTACTGCTAAACATCACGATGGCTTTTGTCTCTGGCCAAGTAAATATACTGACCATAGCGTAAAAAACTCACCATATAAAAATGGTAATGGAGATATTGTCAGGGAATTTGTGGATGCCTGCCGGGTATATGGACTGAAAGCAGGAATTTACCTTTCTCCATGGGATAGGAACCATGCTGACTATGGTACTCAGGAATATATTGAATATTACAGAAAGCAACTTACAGAACTCTTAACCGAATATGGTGAGATCAACGAGATATGGTTTGACGGTGCTAACGGGGGAGAAGGCTTTTATGGTGGTGCCTACGAAAACCGAAAGATCGACAAAAAATCATATTATGATTGGGACAGCACTATTGCTCTTGTTAAAAGACTTCAACCTAATATCATGATATTTTCCGATGCCGGGCCGGATATAAGATGGGTAGGTAATGAAAATGGATATGCCGGTGAAACTTTCTGGTCGACGATCTCTGATACAGAAATTATCATCGGGGATGCCGATAAGAAATACCTTAATGTGGGTAGCCCTGATGGAAATAAATGGATGATAGGGCAATGCGATGTTTCAATTCGTCCGGGATGGTTCTATCATGAGAGTCAGGATAGTCTTGTAAAACCACCCGAAGAGATTATGGATATTTACTATAAATCAGTTGGCAGAAATGGAGTGCTTCTTCTAAATCTGCCACCTGATAAAAAAGGAAGAATACATGAAAAGGATGTTGTAAGTTTAAAAAGATTTAAATACATCCTGACAAAAACCTTTAATGATGACCAGACTGAAAATGCCGAAATTCAAGCATCAAGTATAAGACAGGATCAGGAATATTTTTCTCCCCGTAACCTTCTGGATGATGATCCTGAAACCTATTGGGCACCCAGTGAAGATGATGATAGTCCTGAATTAATCATAGTATTTGATAAGCCGGTTTATATTAAAGTTATTGAGATAAAAGAAGCCATCCGCTTTGGCCAGAAGATCTGTAAATTCAATATACTGATACTGAATGAGAATGATGAGTGGGTGGAAATAGCAGACGGTACCACAATAGGATACAAACGATTGTTCAAGATAAAAAAGACCTCTACCCGCAAAATCAAGATTGTGATTGAAGAGTCATATGGTATCCCGGGAATTTGTGAGATTGGAGTTTATAATTTCTAAGGATTCACCATACAGCACACTACTAAAAACAACAAAGCCCCAAATCCTTGTCATTTGGGGCTTTTAAAGAAGTTGCGGTACCCGGAGTCGGGGTCGAACCGACACGAGAATTACCTCACTGGTGTTTGAGACCAGCGCGTCTACCAATTCCGCCATCCGGGCAGGGGGACAAAGATAATAATTAAGAATTAATAATTTAGAATGGGTTCTCACAGATTTACACAGATTTATAAATTGAAGTGATTTATTCGTGATTTATTGTAATTAATTATGATTGATTGTTTCTCCTCTCTTTTTGTCTCTTCAATCATTTTTATTATTTATTTGTGTAAATCTGTGAGAAACAAAACCAGTGCTTTACATAATAAACTGCAAATAGTTCTCCCTTGTAATGCAATGAAAATCATTTCCATAATGATCAAGCCATGCCTTGGGTGCTTTTTTTCGGGCTTTTCCAAACTTGATCTCAAATGCTTTTATGCCGTCGCTTGATTCCTCAATGTAATCAAGTTCTGCTCCTGAATAAGTGCGCCAGAAATAGCTGTTTACATGATTTCTTTCGTATAGATTATTTTTCCTTCTTTCTGCAATGATGAAATTTTCCCATAAAGCTCCATGGTCATTTCTTTCTTTCAGACTTTTATAATTGTCAATAATTGAATTTCTGATGCCATTATCGTAAAAATAGTACTTCTGAGATTTGCTGATCTCATTTCTCTGGTTTCTGTTAAATGCTTCCAGTTTGAAAATGATAAATGATTGTTCCAGGAGGAAAAGATACCTTTCAACGGTATCACGATTTAATTTAAGTTTTAAACACAACTCATGAATGCTTACCTGGAAACCAGTCTGAAAAGCAAGAAGCCTTAATAAATCCCTTATTTTCATAGGATAACGTATATTCTCCAGTTCCAGGATATCCTTATAGAGATAAGAGGATGTAATTTCCTCAAGATATTCAGTTTTTTCTTCTACCCCTTTGATAGTTATTACTTCAGGATAGGAACCATAAATCAGCCTTTCTTCTAATTGGTCGTTTAATTCAAATTCATTGTAGTCTGCTGAAAGCTCCTTTATAGATATAGGAAGCAGAGTGTGAATTTTTTTTCTACCAGTCAGTGATTCTGAAACCCTGTCTGAAAGCAGAAATGAGGAAGAACCGGTAACTATTACTTTTAATGCAGGTATTTCATCATGAATGATCTTTAAATTAATGCCGATGTCAGGTACCCTTTGCCCTTCATCAATAAAAAGTAGTTCGTATCCATCTGTTAAAGCTTGAAGACTGTTTAGATCTCTGCTGGATAATATATCAATATACTTTAGCTGATCCGCATTGATCATCAGGCTTTTCATTCCTGCTTTGCTGATAATATGTTTTGATAAAGTTGTTTTCCCGACTTGCCGTGGTCCATATAGAATGATAACCTTTTCAGAGTTTATCAATTCTTTCAGGATCTGATCAGATATGGTTCTTTGAATATACATAAGTACAAATATACGAAAATTTATGTATAACCATAAATATTACTATATAAAATTTATGTATAACCGTAAAATATAATGAACAGCGTAATATATGAGAACCTCTTCATCTGTGAGAAACATTATTTACAAACTTCCACCCTATAATCATCAAACAGGTTCACATCCACCACAGAGTTAAACCCATTGATACTCACCACATGTCCGCTGGGAACAGTTCCGCTGTCTAAAAATTCCAGTGTTGCTGTATTGGTCTGTCCAAGATCTTCGATCTTTAAAGTAAGCTCGTTGTTTACAGCTGTAAATTCCAGCTTATAGCTGTGACCAATAACGAGCTGGTAAGGCATGTTGGCGATTTCTTCATAATCGATTCCCATCATTTTAAAAATACCTAACCCAGTCATTGAAACCCCACCAAAATATCCTTCCTGCGACATATAGTTATTTCCGAGGTCCTTGCTGAATACATCCAGGGCAAAGTTGTAATTTGATGAATCTACAACAGTGAATTTAATACTTACTCTAATTGCATTTCCTGCAACACCTTGCGTATATCGTATCGCCCAGCATTGTTGTCCGCGGAATCGTAATTGATTGTTGAAGATATCAGCTCCACCTTGAGGATTCAGGCATCCCAGCTGAGCATCATAATTTGTGCCAATAGGACCGTTCGCCCTGTTGAAATCATCGAAAAAGGCAGTTTCCCACTGACAGGGAGTGGGAGGGGCAGGATCGTTATTATCCTCATCCTCATCTTTTTTGCAGGATGTGAGAATAATTATACAGGAAAACAGAATGAAACTTGCTAAATATAAATAGTTCTTGTTTTTCATGATTCAGGATATTGGATTAATTATCAGGGTAATATACGAAAAAACATATGAAAATACAAGGAAGTTGTAATAGGATTAATATGTGCTATATGATGGAAATGGATTTGTAGGTTTCCTATCGTGAAGCGTGATGGGAAAGAAAGTACGTAAAATCACCAGCATTCATATATTTTCCTCTGGAGGTTATGAATTATTGCATCTAATTAATAATTATTTAGTAATTTAACTAATTATTAATCCAAAAT
>CAZDWF010000015.1:0-41538 GCA_964508895.1 uncultured Bacteroidales bacterium | reverse complement strand
TCACTGATAAACATCGGAAATTTCTGTTCCTGTTTTTGTTTTATATCTTCGAAGCTTCTTTCAGGATAATGACCCATACATGATGAAGCGCGCTTCAGAAATTGAAATCCAGCTTCATGTTTACCTTCCTTCAGTGCAAGAGCTGCCCTGGATAAGTATTCCAATGTCTGAAATGTATTGGTGACAACATGAGGATTCATCCTTTTATAGTATGTGTTAAGGATGTATTCTACAATGTGTTGTGTTGTAATGATATTGGCAGCTTTGTTATATTTTTTCTTAAGGATCTTTTGGTATCCTACCGGAAGATAAAAGTGTTCTCTTTCTCTTTTGTAATTAACATCCCACTGCATCAGGTTATACATTTCTTTGAAATCATCAACACTGTCTTTAATTTTCACATACTGGGGTATATCGAAATCACATTTCATTCTCTCAAAAGAAAAATTATCCAGGATCTCTATTTTAAGCTTTTTCATATTTTCATTGTAATATGATCCTGATACAAGAAATACCTTGTTCTTTTTTGTGTACCAGAAAAGATCAAGAGCTCCAAGAGCATAACTCAGTACTTCTGCAATGTGATGACAAATAAAATTAGTATTTATCAGTTTGTATATAATATCATGCCTGTAGCTGGTATTAAACTGATTTGTAAGAAACAGTTCTTTGGTAAATTCTGATAATTTGTCCCTGTCACATAATTCACCCTTGCTTCCGCAATAGTTTTTACCCAGGTATAGCTCTTCGAAAGAAATATTAGTATCTCTGAGTGTTCTTCCTGAGTAAAAATGTGTGCTGTGGGTCTTCACAGTGATCATTAAGGGTGTAATTAATTTCTTTACTGAATCACCAAAAGCACCTGCGCCAAATGAATTTATCTGGAAAGCAATTATTTGATAAGTCCCCCTATTCAATTCTTTAACATAAGCAAAACCATCGCGACAATATAAATTATCAGGCCTGTTAAAGGAGTCGTTTGAGAAAATTGTTGAAATGAACTCATCAAATTGAGATTCTGTGATCGGCTTTCTTCCTGTTTTAGGTATGTTCTTAGGAACAAATTTTTGAAATTCCTGGTATTTTTTTACGAGCATAATGAATACCTTTTTTTGGGTTAAAATTATGGCTAATATATGAAAAATGAAAATCCCAATAGCACGCTTGCGGGGACAATTATTTAATAAGCTTTGATCTTATGTGTTTAACCAGTATATTTATATCTCTATAAATATGGGGAATGAGACGAATAATTCTACTCTTTATAATTGGTTTTTTAGCAAGCACTCAACTCTATAGCCAAAAAGACCTACCTGTATTTGCCCAGTACGGTGAATGCTTCTTAAATGCTGGAAATTGTAATGATGTAATAATTAAAGACAACATTGCTTATCTGGGAAGTGAAGCCGGTTTACTTATCCTGGATATTAGCGATCCTGCAAATCCTGAATTTATCAATTGTTACTATATAGACGGATATGTCTATAAAATATTTACTGAAGAAAGCATAGCATTTGTTACAGCATACAATAGTTGGACTACTGAAGTTTCTATTATTGATATTTCCGATCTGAATAATCCAACTTTAATTAACTCATTTGAAACTGGAAGCAGTAGCAATAATTCAATTTTTGCATGCGATGACCTGTTGTTTTTAGGAATGGATTATAGCGGATTATTTATTTATGACGTTTCTGATTTATTGAATCCTACCTTGATTACAGAACTACCGGATATTGAACCTGATGATATGGTTGTCAGGGATGATTATATATATATGGTTGCAGATTATTGGTACTTTGGGATAGTGGATATTTCCGTTATTACTGATCCTGAACTGCTATGTTGGATAGGTGATTATTCAATATCAAGATCGGGTATTGATATACAAGGAGACTATGCTTATGTCGCTGGTAAAACATTGGATATTTTTGATATTACAGATCCTTCAAATCCAAACCAGCTTTGTGAATTTGAAACTGAATTATTAAATGAAATTTCAGTAATTGATAGCATATGCTATTCTTTATCAGATGATAGTATATATGTAATAAATATTGAAGACCCATCTATGCCTGTTATACATGAAAAGTATCACTACCATGGGAACTCCCTGGATATTAACAATGATCTGATAGTTGTTTCAAAAGCTCGCTATAATTATAAAGAACCAGTTGGTCTGGGTTTCTTTAATATTGATAGTGTGCAGCAAATAACTTTATTAACCGAATTCGTTACGGATAAAGCAAATGAAGTATATGTATCTGGCAATTATGCATATGTTGCCAACGGATACAATGGTTTACATATTATTAATGTTATAGATCCATCAAATCCAATGATAGTTTCTACTGTTTTAGAAGGTCTTTATGTAACTGATGCTATTGTGGAAAATGATTATGCCTATATAAGATACATAGAAGCCATTAAAGATATTGAAGGCCTTATAATTGTTGATATTAGTAATCCTGTTCAACCAGTTGTCATAAGTAGTTTTAAAATTGATTTTCATTCTTTCTCCTTAATGGGCAGTTCCACTATAGAAAAGTACAATGACTATATTTATATTGGTGGTGATGGCTTCACAAAAATTCATGTTATTAATGTATCTGATCCTTATAATCCTGAACATGTCGGATTGATTGGTGTTAATGATTGGTGTCCTGATATTGAAGTGTTTGATGAACACTTGTATGTTGCAGGGTATTGGGGTGGACTGGAGATATTTGACCTTGCTGATCCTGTAAATCCACAAATGATAGGCTATCACCCATTGGGACTTGCCATAAAAATAAGCATTGGGGAAAACATGGCATTTATTGGAGGTGCACTTAACCAATATTCAGAAGGAATTGAGATTTTTAATGTCACAAACTTAAGTAACCCCACTCATGTCGGGACATATGAAATATATGGAACTGACATGCAATGCACAGATAACTATTTAATTGCAGTAAACAGGACTTATCAGGATATCAGCTCATCCATTCATGTCATTGACATGGCTGACATAAGCAACCCTGTTTTAATGCAGGAAATCACGGATGTTGCTGCAAATAGAATTTATTATAAAGATGAAAGAATTTATGCTGTTGAAGACTTCAGATTTAAGATTTTTGGAGATAGCCTAACAGTATCAAGCGATGAAATAATTGCTATCAATAGTCATTTAGAGCTTTCATGTTATCCAAACCCCTCTAAAAGCAAAACTACCGTAAAATTTCATATAGAGCATAAAGGTTTTGTTAGGCTTTCGGTATATAATAGCCATGGCGAGTTTATTACAAAGTTGATCAATAAAAATTTAATTGAAGGAACCTATTGTGTTGTTTGGGAAGGAATAAATAATTCAGGTAACAAAGTACCACCGGGAGTTTATATCATTTCCTTGCTGATAAATAATACTCATGAATCCGAGAAACTTATAATAACGAGGAAATAATATACATATTACAGTATTCTATATTCAATATTATTGAAATAAAAAGGGGGCATTATTTCTTTTCAGGTATTAATAAGTATAACTGAAAAGTGTTTATAATAAAAATTGAGAAAGCAATTCGGTAAGGATTATTGATCATTAATTATCAATTCTCCATAATAATAGCAATTATCTTTTTTAAATCTGATTTCATCCGTAAGATTTTTAAGTATTTATATACAAAAATAAGAATTCTAGTATTACAGATCACGTTTATTTAAAACCCAATAACTTATTGCCATAAATAAAATTGCATATCCTGAAACAAGTAAGGCATCAGGGAAAGCGATATATCCCTGAAATTCAACGCCAAATAATCTCATAAGGGAGGTATTAGGGATATCGATCATATTGCGAATGGATTCCAACGGCATATATTCATCAATATCATATGGAAGGTAATAGTTTACAATAGGTTCAATTACAAAGCTGTAAAGCAATAGTATTCCTATAGCAATTCCTGATCTCTTAACAAGTATGCCTATCATCATAGCAAAACACAGATAGCTGAATGTTTCCAGGCAAAAGGCAAGAAGGAAAACGGTTTTGGAATATATTTCCTCAAAACCAATTGCCGGACTATTTATCAAACCAAGAATTAAACCCAATATGAACACAAATACCATTGAGAATACAGAGATCATTGCAACAAAAAGAACTTTTGCTTTCAGGAAGTCCATACGGCTTAATCCTGCAATAACATTCTGACGGACTGTTTTAAAAGAATACTCATTGGTAATCATGATCAGGATAAGAATTCCCAGCACGATCTTGAAAAATCCTGATACAAAAGTAAGATTATGCCAGATTTCAGGAAAGGTATATACACTCAGGTTAGGGATTGGTATCGGACTTTTGGATCCGGCCTGCGAGGTAATATTATCAATGAAACTCTGAAAACTTATCAATACTGCCCCTAATACAATAATGTATAAGCCCAGCAATATCCAAAAAGTTCTGTTAGGAGCTATTTTTCGTAATTCTATCTTAAGCAGTTTTATCATGATTTTCGAGTAATTCTAAAAAATGTTTTTCAAGAGTTTTCTTCTTCAATGAAAGGTGATTAAGAACAATGCCTTTATCGTAAATTGTTTTATTAACCATTTCTGCATCTATTCCTTCCTGTATATTTGCAATAAAAATGCTGCCTTCTTTTTTGAAGTTTTTTATTATGTCCAGACTTGCAAGTATTTCGGAAAGTGCCACACTGTCATCAGCTCCCAGCTCAATACTCATTGATTCATTAAGGACATCCTCTACTTTTCCTGAGAAAATACAATTTCCGGTTTCAAGTACTGCTACATGAGTGCATATTTTCTGGACCTCATCCAGCAGATGGCTTGCCAGGATTATGGTAATGCCTTGTTGTGCAATTTCAATAATCAAATTCCTGATCTCGGCTATTCCTTGTGGATCCAGTCCGTTAGTAGGCTCGTCAAGAATTAAAACCTGTGGATTCCCTAATAAAGCAGCTGCAATAGCAAGCCTTTGTTTCATTCCAAGTGAGTATGTGTTAAACCTGCTTCTTTTTCTTTTGAGGAGGTCAACAGTTTTCAGCACTTTGTCAATTTCTGAATATGGAACATTACGGATGTCTGCATAAATCTTCAGGTTCTGTGTTGCTGATAAATAGGGGTAAAAGATTGGAATTTCTAATATTGCACCTATTTCAGTCCTGTCTTTTTTACTGGGGACATTCCCAAACCAGGAGAATGTACCTGAATTCTGTTTTATTATTGACAGGATAATCCCAAGGGTTGTGGTTTTACCACTTCCATTGGGGCCAAGTATGCCAAACACTTCACCTTTATTGACTTCTAAGGAGAGATTGTCAACTGCCTTTATCCTCCCGTAGTGTTTTGAGAGTTTGCTGATCTTAAGAATGGGTTCTGACAAAATATTTTGTTTTAGATATTCTATATTTTAAGACGTTCAATTTATGTAAAAATTACATATTTATATCTTTTTATTTTCCTATAAGGAAGATGGAAGGGACTTTATGCAGGTCTGGCTTTGCAATCTGCCATTTTTCAATACTCTTTGTTTTTATCATTTCTTTATTTCCGGTGATATCAGAAGCTATACATAAGAGTGTATATTTATGACAATTTGAAAGTATTCCATCAAGAAGCTGGTTATTTCTGTATGGGGTTTCCATGAAAATCTGTGTTTGTTCTGATCTATTTGCTGTTGCCTCTATTTCACGTATCCTGATATTTCTCTCTTTTGAGTTGATAGGTAAATATCCGTGAAAAGTAAATGACTGTCCATTAAATCCTGAAGCTTCCAATGCTAACAGTATTGAATTCGGACCAATCAAAGGAATTACTTTAATATTCTTTTTATGTGCTGCAGCCACTATTAATGAACCAGGGTCTGCTATACAAGGTGATCCGGCTTCTGAAATTATTCCACTGTCTTTACCCTCTAATAAAGGTTTTAATAATTCCTCAGTATTGATGAACTCAGCATGCTTATCAATGATCTCAAAACTCAGGGAATCAATATCAATGCTTTGGTCATTTTTTTTCAGGAAACGTCTTGCGTTTCTAAGGTCTTCAACAATAAAATAGTGTATAGTGCTAATGATCTTATTATTAAAAAATGGAAATACTTTATCGAATGTATTCTCAGAAAGCACATTAGGGATTAGGTATATATTTCCTGTTTCCTTTTTCATTATTTATTCCAGGGTAAATTATCCAGATCAACATTTCCTCCGGAGAATATCAAAGCTACTTTTTTATTCTTAATATCTATTTTTTCTTCCATTATTGCAGCCAGAGGAACTGCAGACGAAGGTTCAACAATCAATTTCATTCTTTCCCAAACCACCTTCATAGCTTTTATTATAGAGTCTTCTTCAACAGTAACAATTTCATCAACCAATGATTTTATGATAGGGTAGGTGATGCTTCCCAGAGAAGTTAGCAAGCCATCAGCAATAGTTTGTGGATTGACAGAAGGAACGAATTTTTCTCCGTAGAATGATTGATAGGCATCATCAGCTCCTTTTGGTTCAGCAGCTATGATCTTTGTTTTTGGTGAAAAGATCTTAGTAGAAATAGCAGTCCCACTCAATAATCCACCACCACCCACCGGTGCGATAATGATATCAAAATTCTTTTCTTTATTAAATATTTCGAGTGCACAAGTTGCCTGTCCGCATATGATCACAAGATTATTATATGGGTGGATCTCCACAGCACCATATTTATCGAGTAATATTTTTATTGTTGACTCTCTTGCTTCCAGTGTAGGTTTGCAAAAAGTGATAATTCCGCCATAGTTTTTAACTGCATCGACTTTCACTTTCGGAGCTGTTTCGGGCATAACGATATATGCCGGAATATTTCTCAATGAGGCTGCCCTGGCAAGGGCCTGGGCGTGGTTTCCTGAAGAATGTGTTGCAACTCCCTTTTTCATAGAATTTTCATCCAATGAGAAAACAGCATTACAAGCACCACGCGACTTAAATGCTCCGGCTTTCTGGAGGTTTTCACATTTAAAGAAAATTTCCCCTCCAAAAATATTATTAATGCTTTTATTGCTGATCAGAGGTGTTTGATGCGTGTAAGGTTTTATTCTTTCAGCTGCTTTTAATATGTCATCTTTTGAAGGTAAATTCAATTTGAGAATTATTTTATTTTTAATTCTTTTAAAATAACGTCACAGGCTTTATCCAGCATATTATAAACTCTTTCAAATCCATCATCGCCTCCATAATATGGATCAGGAACATGTCTGTTTTCTCCTGGAAATATTTTGTTAAGGATGAAATCAACTTTTTTCCTGTCTTTTTCATCACGGGCAACCGACATGACATTTGCATGGTTCATTCCGTCCATAACATAGATGTAGTCAAATCTGTCGAAGTCATTGCTGCTAAAAAGCCTGCTTCTCTGGTTTGAAATATCGATCCCGTGTTCTTTCATGGTGGCTATACCTCTTCTGTCAGGTTTATCTCCTTCATGAAAAGGTTCAAATCCTGCTGAATCTGTTTCTATATCAAGATTATGCTTTTTAAACTTTTGCTTCATAATTCCTTCAGCCATTGGAGAGCGGCATATATTTCCAAGGCATACCATAAGTATCTTCATAAAATGTATAATTTCAATGTGAGACACAAAAATAATAAATGCTGGAAAGTAAAAGAGATAAAGATTACATTTTGATCTTTTTGTCAATCTCTTCTACGTAAATCCTGAATTGCTTATCGGTTTCAACCAGGTTGTTTACTGTGCGACAGGCATGAAGTACTGTTGCATGGTCTTTATTGCCACAATGAAGACCAATGGTAGCAAGTGAAGATTTTGTATGCTTCTTGGCAAAGTACATAGCTAATTGCCTGGCTTGAACTATTTCACGTTTCCTGGTTTTTGAATTGATTATATCAATGGTAAGATTGAAGTAATCACAAACGATTTTCTGAATAAAGTCAATTGATATCTCCCTTGCTGTATTCTTAACAAACTTATCAATCATTTTCTTGGCCAGATCCAGGTTGATAGCTTTCTTATTAAGAGATGCCTGTGCAAGTATTGAGATCAATGCACCTTCGAGTTCTCTGACATTTGTATTTACATTGTACGCAATGTATTCAATTACCTCAATTGGCATTTCGATGCCATCATTGTATAAACGCTTTTGCAATATGGCAATCCTGGTTTCAAGATCAGGTGGTTGAAGGTCGGCAGCCAGGCCCCATTTAAATCTTGAAAGCAATCTGGGTTCCATCCCTTTCAGTTCAACCGGTGGTTTATCAGATGTTAAAATAATCTGATTGCTATTCTGATGAAGATGGTTAAAAATATGGAAGAATATGTCCTGCGTTTTTTCTTTTCCTGATAAAAACTGGATATCATCCAGGATAAGGACATCGATCATTTGATAGAAGTGTACAAAGTCATTCTGGTTGTTGTTTCGAACTGATTCAATGTACTGAGCGATAAACTGTTCAGTTGTAAGGTATAATACCGTTTTATCGGGAAAGTTATTTTTTGTTTGTATACCAATTGCGTGTGCAAGGTGTGTTTTCCCAAGGCCTACATCACTGTAGATCAGTAATGGGTTAAATGATGTTTTGCCAGGATTTTCAGAGACGGCAAAACCGGCTGACCTGGCTAATCTGTTACAATCCCCTTCGATAAAACTATCGAAGGAATATGAGTCAACAAGCTGGGAATTAACTTTAATCTTTTTTAAGCCTGGAATTACAAAGGGATTTGGAATATCCTTTGATGATCCTTTGTTGATATCGATAGGCATTTGTACAGAAGGATTTGCAACTGCTTTTTTGTTAGTTGTGGGTAATTTAATAGAGTATGGGTTTGAATTATTATAGGAGTTATCCATAATAATACTATACTCAAGCCTCCCTTCAAGTCCTAATTCCTTTTTTATAGTCTTTTTTAGTAAATTGATGTAGTGTTCTTCAAGCCATTCATAGAAGAATTGACTTGGAACCTGAATAGTTAAAATGTTTGCATCTAATTTTAAAGGTTTAATAGGGACAAACCAGGTTTTAAAGCTTTGATAGTGGATATTATCTTTAATAATCTTGAGACAATTCTCCCATACCTCAACTGCGTTCTTTTTCATAATTTAACTTGTGCGAATTAAATTAATATTATTTTTTGGTCAAAAAAATAGGATGTCAACTTAATAAGTTTCTTATTTCCTGATAGTAGATTTTAAGCTTAACAAAAATCAAAATAAAAAAGTTTAAAAAAAAGAAAAACAAAACTTGATTTCAATAAAAAATTGTTGTATAACCATCAAGCCTCAAAAAAACATATTGTATTAAAAAAAAGCAATTTAGATACTATTTACATATATGCACAACTTCAATCTGGACACCATGTATCTTTTCGAAAATTTTCTGTATTCTGTTTGTGTCATTTTTCTTGATTTCGAGTTCCATCTTGCAGCTTTCTTTAAAGTCCTGATAAACAACACCCAGCCCATTTTCCTTAATTATTCGCATGCATTGGTTTAAGATCTGGTAGCTAAAACAAAGAGTCATGGTATCATTAACAGATTTCACAATAATTTTAGAATTACCGATGGCATCTTTTGCCGCGCTTTTATATGCATTTATTAATCCGCTAACCCCAAGTTTTGTGCCTCCGAAATAGCGAATTACTATTATTAACATATCCGTAAGATTTGATGATAGTATCTGACCATATATTGGCTTGCCTGCAGTGCTTGAAGGTTCACCATCGTCGTTATACCTGTATCTTTCTTTATTGACTCCCAGACGGTATGCATAGCAATGATGTCTGGCATCATGATACTCTTTTTTTATGCTAAGTAATATGTTTTTTATCTCATCCTCTGAATTAACATTAAACGCCCTTGCAATAAACCTGCTTCCCTTATCTTTGAAATAACCTTCAGATGGTTTTGCGATCGTTTTATATGTATCTTTTATTTCTTCAGGCATATGTGATTATAATTACAGCAATTATTGCTATGACCAATCCTACAAGGTTAACTTTAGTTAAATATTCCTTAAAGGCTATCAATCCAATGATGGATGATAAAATAATTACACCAGAATTATATATCGGAAAAACAACGGAGCTTTCTAAATGATGCAATGATTCAATAATAAAATATGTTGCTCCAAAGTTTAAAAGTCCCAATATGATGCCACCTAATACATTTTTCAATTTTATTCTATCAGGATTTCTTATCCTTTTGAACATATAAACAAATATTCCACAGATAAATGCTATAAGAAATATCATTGATAGAAATAATATGTTGTCGTTTTCCAGGTGATGATGTTGCACGAACTTCAATAAAGAATCAACTGTTCCTGTACCCAGAAGTATCAATATTGGAAGAACATACATAAAGCTGTTGGTTTTTTTCTTTCTGCTTTTCTTTAAACTCAGATAAAATGCAAGAAGAGCGGAAAGGATTCCTATTACTTTTATGGGGTTGAAGGATTCATCGTATAAGATAATTCCAAGTGTAACAGGTATTACTACCGACATTTTGCTGGCTACAGAAGTTAAGCTTACACCCACTTTTTGTGAAGAAAGTGCAAAAAGATAGAAAACCAATATGAAAATGACACCTAATAATAGGGAGAATAAAATCCAATCAGATTGAATTATTCCTGAAATAGTATAGCTGCCAAAAGAAATGCTTAGTCCAAATAAAGTGGCAACAAGGTAGTTAGTTGTAATGGCCTGGAGGTTATCTATCCTGAAGGAATTAAAAAGCCTGAAAGTAACAAATATCCCCGTTGATAACAGGATAGCCAGAATTATTTCAATCATGGATCAAATATCAAATGTATTCATTATAAAAACTAAGGAATTTATCTGCAATGGCTTCCCAGCTATACTTTTCAACAATAAGTTTATATGCATTATTACCAAGGCGTTGGTTATATTCATCATCTTTTAAAAGGCTGAGCATAGCATTTCCAAATTCTTCAGAATCCGAAGGATCTACTAATAAACCTGTATCCTCATTAGTGATTACATTTCTTATTCCACCAAGTTTAGATGCAACAACCGTTCTGCCACAAGCCATAGCTTCCTGGGAAGTCATTCCAAAAGGTTCGAAGCGAGAAGGCAGGACAAACATTCTTGCATATTGATAATAGGGTGCCATCATCTCATCTGATACATAACCGATCATTTTAACTCTATCCTGAATACCATATTTATCAATAAGCTCATGCATCATTTTAAATACACCTTTTTCCCTTTCGTTGGGTGTGGGTGATCCACCTCCGATTACCAGACTTATTTCTTTATCATGCTGACAAACAATATTAAATGCATGTAAAAGGTAATCATGTCCTTTATTGGTGTCTATCCTGCTTAAACAGAAAATATAGTTATCAGGAATTTCAGGATATTTCTCCTTTTCTTTAGCATCAACAGGATAGAACCTATGAATATCTACTCCGGGAGGAATGATCTCTATATTGTCTTTTGCAATATCATATAATTCATAAAGTTTATCAAGCTGAACCTGAGAAGTAACTGTTTGCGCATTACATTCATCAAAGATTCTTTGCTCCTCTGCAATACGATGAACAAAATTAAATTTCTTTTCCATTTCTTCCGGATCACCACCCATAAGTTCTCTTTTCCATGCGCCAAGCGAATGTGCTGTAAAGAAAGAAGGTTTATTAAATTTACTGGCAACATCAAGAGTCACTATTCCTGCATCAACATAATGACCATGGTAAATATCATAGGGTATATTATTTTCTTTGATAAACTTTACCATATTATCTGATAATTCAGGAAGTGAATCATAAATGAACTCTTTAGGCAGGAATTCCCACGGACCTGAGTGTATCCTGATCACATTAACATCAGGATGGCCTGGAACCGGATCAACCTGTGATTGTGAATTGTCGAACCACCGGGTGAATATATCAACTTTAATACCCTTCGAAGCAATTGCTTTTGCCAGTTCTAAAACATAAACTACTTGTCCGCCGGTATCCGTTCTGCCAAGCGTAGGTATAGGATCAAAATAGCCATGGGTACTAAGCATGGCAATATGTTTCAATGGTAATCGTGAACTCATACTCTTGTTTGTTAAGTTTAGACTTTTGTAACTGAATAATCCTTATTAATTATGATATGTGCTTTTTCTCTATTTCCGGAAATAATTTTATGTTCGATCAATAAAACATTTTCCAGGAATTCATCTTGATCTTCTCTTGCCCTTTCAGCCCTGGAAGCACGAGTATCATTATAATTCCTGTCAATAAAAACATGGCAATCAGCATTTGATAATCCTGTAGTATAGGTGCCTTCAAAAATGATCAGCTTTTTACCATTAATATTAATTGTTTCTTCAATAATTTTATCTTCATCAAAGATCACCAGGGGTTTTTCAATTTCATCAACTCCTGATTTAATGGCCTCGATAATTTCTTCAAGAAGGCCTATTTTCACTTCATTAGTGCCAACCCAATCAATATCATCTCTTCTTTTATTCTCATTGGTTTTAGGAGGGAAAATGAAAAAATCATCCTGTTGAAAAATATAACTGCTTATACCTTTTATTTCAATCTCTTCTGCAATTGCTGCAGCAATTTCTGATTTTCCTGCTCCTGATTCACCGGCAACCGTTAAGAAATAATGATCGTCTGCTTGCTGAACATCATTTAATATGATCTTAACAACATGGGAAGCGGCATTTCTGTGCTCCTCTTTGATTATTAGTATGTCGCCTTTCATAGTATTTTATTTTAACTTTGTAGTAGGTTGCTGAATGAATCAAATATATAAATTTTTGAGAGTAAAGAGAAATGATTTTATCATCAAATATCATCAGGAATATACGTGAAGAGTATGTTGCCACATTATCAGGTATTTATGATCATGCTGAGGTGATCAGTATTTTCAGAATACTTTGTTATGAATATCTTGGGCTCAAACCTGCCTTAACAGTATTTTCACTGGATGAAAGTATTTCAGCAATGGCATTAGAACGAATGAATAATGCATTGATAGAACTGTTGAATAACAAGCCTGTACAGTATATAATTGGCAAAGCTGATTTTTTTGATCTTAGTTTGAAGGTTACTGAAGGTGTTTTAATTCCAAGACCGGAAACCGAGGAATTAGTGAAATGGATACTGGATGATTATTCAGCAATAAGGGATATTAATATCCTGGATATTGGCACAGGAAGTGGCTGTATTGCTATTAGCCTGAAGAAGAATATTCCGGATTCCAAAGTTCATGCTATGGATGTTTCTAATAGTGCCTTGAAGTGTGCCAGTGAGAATGCATTATTACACGATATTGAGATAGAATTTATAAAGATCAATATATTAAATGAAAACCTCTGGGGTACTCTTCCGGGATACGATATTATTGTCAGTAATCCACCCTATGTTCGTTATTCTGAGAGAAAATTTATGCGATCAAATGTTATTGATTATGAACCGGCGTCAGCATTATTTGTAGATAATTCTGATCCAATGATATTTTACAGAAAGGTAATGGAATTCAGCGGAGATCATCTGAATGCGGGAGGGAAGATCTATTTTGAGCTTAATGAGATAACAGGAAGGGAATTACCTGAACTTGCTGAAAAGTACGGATATATAGATGTTGAAATCCGAACAGATTTAAGAGGTAAGCTTCGATTAGCTAAAATATTGGGTTAATGGTTCTTGCAAATATAGGATTAGAGTTCTCGAAGATTACGCAGATTTTTCCGCAGATCTTAATTTTATAAATGCTATACATTTTTAGGATGATCTCTTACAAATTCTCTCATTGATTTGAGAAGCTGTGTAAGGTATTGCATCATATTTTTTGTTTCTGAAAGTAAGTTAAGATACAAGAGACTGTTCTTGGTTCCTGATTCTTGAGCTTTTATCCTCTTAACCTGATTTTTACTGAGCATTTCAATAAATATAAGTATCTCTTCCTGCATATTATTTACTTCATCATAATTATTAAAATCATTATTTTGTATTAAATAAATGATCTTATTAAAGAAATTTGAAATCTTTACTGCAAGCTCTGTTGTTTCTTCATCCTGAACCGGAATAAAGCCTTTATGATTATTATCGATATGCTTAAATGACGTAAATGAAATCTGGAAAATACAACCAGAAAGTTCCCTGAGATAGTCTATTACCTGTACATAAAACTGTCCTGACTCAACAGAATCTGCTTCCATTATATCAATAGTTTTATGAAGATTTTCCTTAAGGTATTTAGTCTTTTTACGGATTTCTTTTGATTTTTGATAATTCTTTTGAAGTTTTTTTAGTTTCTCGCCTGATAGGCTAGTGAAAACATTTGAAAGAATTTGAGGAATTTCAGAAAGGATATCAGTGACTGTTTCGCTACTTTTCTGAACTATGTTTTCTTCGTTCATACTAGCAGTTTTATCATCATATTCTTTCTTTGCATCGCTTTCTTTTTCTCTCTTCTTATGAATGTAGTGAGTTCGGAGAACAAAGAAAAGTGCCAGTAGGATAAACCCGATAACAGCAAACATTCCTCCATAATAGATTGCAGTAGCTACAACAAATGCAAATGTGAATGCTGAGAGAGCTGTTAAGAACCACCCCCCAACTACTGATAATACACCAGTAATCCTGTAAACAGCACTTTCTCTACCCCATGCCCTGTCGGAAAGTGAAGTCCCCATAGCTACCATAAATGTAACATAAGTAGTTGACAATGGGAGTTTTAAGGATGTGCCAATAGAAATAAGCACACTGGAAACAACCAGTGTTACCGAGGCACGTATGAGATCAAAATTCGTTTGATCAACTACCAACTTACTTCCGTCAGATGAATATTTAGGAATTTCAAAACGACGATCAATTTTAGCTTGTACAGATTTGGGAATTAAAAACTTGAATCCGTCATTAAGCTTTCTACTGCCTCTGACAACAGCTCTGGATAATATAGTTGATTCAAATCTTTCGGCACCTTCTTTTTGCCTGCTGAGATCGAGAGTAGTTGCCACCACAGATCTGGCCTTTTTTGATGTCCAGAGGGTAATCACCATAATTCCACCCGCAATCAATAAAAAGTAAGTCGGAGTTTTTATTTTTCCTGTCAGAGCTGTCATCATAAGCGTATCAACAGAAGCACCTGGTTCGCTAATAAATGATTTAAAGGATTCATATCCTGCCAGGGGAACACCAATGAAGTTTACAAGGTCGTTACCGGCAAATGCCATTGCAAGAGCAAATGTTCCAATCAATACTATTATTTTAAGGATATTTATCCTGGTTATAAGCGATATTATCTGAAGTAATAACGTAAATCCTATAAAGCTGAAAAATATTATATATAATGTATTGGCTTTAATCCAGACCAGGTCCTCACTTGTTATAAATGATGATCCTTTGGCTCCTTTAATAAGAATAAAATATACGATGGCGGTAATAGCTATTCCACCCCATATTGCACCGTAATACTTCATCTTGCTTACATAATTAAATGTAAATGCCAGTCTCACAAAATACTGAATTAAGGAACCCACACTAAATGCTATTACCACCGAGAGCAGTATACCGGAAATAATTGCCAATGCTTTGGCCGAGTTGATATAATTACTAAGGTCTTCAGGTACCCCTTCGATAGTCAATATTTTAATTGTTGATACTGCAACTGCAGCACCCAGAAGTTCAAAAACGATTGAAACGGTGGTTGATGTTGGAAGGCCGAAGGTATTAAATGAGTCAAGCAAGATCACATCAGTGATCATTACTGCAAGAAAAACAACCATGATCTCTGCAAAACTGAACTGGTCCGGATGGAAAATCCCTTTTCTGGCTACCTCCATTAGCCCTGAAGAAAATGTTGCTCCGACGAGAACCCCAAGAGCTGCAATTATCATTATCAGTTTAAAAGGAGCTGCTTTTGATCCTATAGCAGAATTTAAAAAATTAACGGCATCATTGCTAACACCTACAATTAAATCTGAAATTGCCAAAGCAAAGAGCACTACAACAATAACCAAATAAAATGTTTCCATAATGATTGATAATTCGTTTCCTTAATATTGATTTAAAACTACTGAAGCTTATGGTGACTTTATATTAAGAACTATTGTAACAAACAATATAACAATTAAATTCATTGAAAGTTAATATTATTTTTATCTTTCAAAAGTATAATTTTTCAACACTTTTCAACATATTTTTATAATAAATTGTAAACAAAAGTTTTAAGAAAGAATGATGTTGGTATTTATTTTTTGATAGAAAAGTGAAAGATCTCAGTATATTCATAAATTTCTCCGGGATTCAATATCACTGATGGAAACTCTTTTTGATTAGGAGAATCAGGAAATGCCTGTGTTTCAAGACATAGCCCATAATTTTTATAATATAGCTTATTACCTTTACCAATATTGCTGCCATCAAGAAAATTCCCGGAATAGAATTGTAGTCCTGGAGCCGAAGTAATTATCTGCAGCATCCTTCCTGAATTTCTATCATAAAGCTCAGCTACTTTTTTCATTTCTCCATTATTCTTTAACACATAATTGTGATCATAACCACCTTCTACTTCATCGAAATCCTGTCCGATCTTCTTTGATTTCCTGAAATCCATTGGCCCTTCAACAGATACCAACTCTCCTGTTGGTATCAGTGTTTTATCTACCGGAGTGTAATAATCCGCATCAATGTTAAGGTAATGATCCAGGATGTTTCCATTCCCAGCTCCTGCAAGATTAAAATAGCTGTGGTTGGTTAAATTCACGATAGTTGGCTTATCTGTTTCTGCTTCATAGTTTATTATAATGTCGTTGTTATTATTCAAGGTGTAAATTACCTTAACAGATAAGTTTCCGGGATATCCTTCTTCTCCATCCGGACTTATATATTTCATCTCAAGAGAAAGATCCTTGCTTGTCTTAATAGTTTTTGTTTTCCAGATTTTTTTATCAAAACCCACATTACCACCATGAAGTGTGTTTTCACCATTGTTTACAGCAAGCTGATATTCTTTCTCATGTAGGATGAACTTAGCTTTTGCAATTCGATTGGCATACCTGCCCACTATGCAACCAAAATAAGGGTGTTCGTTAACATATCCTGAAAGTGAATCAAATCCAAGTACTACATCTTCAAAGTTTCCTTCTCTATCAGGAACTAATATTGTGGTAATAATACCACCATAATTTGTGACCTTAAGCTGCATATCATTTTTATTGGTAAGCGTATACAGGTAAACATCCTTGCCATCCACCTGGCCAAATACTTTTTTTTCAATTTTCATTTCATTTGATTTTTCTTGTTGATCCTGATTGTTTTTAATTGTATGATTGCATGCTGTAAATACTAGTACTAATAAGATGATGCTTAGTTTTCTCATGTGTTGGATTTTAGTTTTGATAATTAATCATTTTTATACCCACCCCTGTCCCCTCCCTACAGGTAAGGAGGGGAACACTTTGAATTTACATTTAACAAGAATGTGTTCTCTTTCCCGTCACGCGTTACGCGTTACGATTTATAATTACTAAATGCTAAATTACTAAAATGTCTTAATGTTTTTTTTATATTTATCCAATAAATCAGAAATCAGAATAAAATGAAGGAGCCCGGATTTTTACCCATCGACTATATTGTATTTATTGCTTACGGATTACTGATTGTTGGTGTAGGCTTATGGGTTTCAAGGACTAAAAAGGGGCAAAAAAAAACAGCTCAGGATTATTTCCTTGCAAGTAAAGCCTTGCCCTGGTGGGCTATAGGTGCTTCATTAATAGCGTCAAATATATCAGCAGAGCAGTTCATCGGTATGTCCGGATCAGGATATGCCATTGGATTAGGAATTGCAACCTATGAATGGATGGCGGCAATAACCCTTATTATAGTTGGGAAATATTTCCTTCCTATTTTCCTGGAGAAGAAAATATATACCATGCCTCAGTTCCTGGAAATGCGATATGATACTGCCGTAAGAACTGCAATGGCATCATTCTGGTTACTGGTTTATGTTTTTGTGAACCTTACTTCAGTGCTGTATCTTGGAGCACTTGCACTTAAGACAATTATGGGTGTGCCATTAATGTATGGGATTATCGGCCTTGCATTATTTGCTGCTATATATAGTATTTATGGTGGTTTAACTGCTGTTGCCTGGACGGATGTGATCCAGGTTGTGTTCCTGATAGGTGGTGGTTTGATAACTACATTTCTTGCACTTGATGCAGTAGGTGCAGGTGACGGAATTTTAGCAGGATTTAAGAACCTGGTTGAAGCAGCACCTGATCATTTTGATATGATTCTTGAGAAAGGGCAGCATATGATACCGGATGGAAATGGGGGATTGAGAGATGCATATATGGATCTTCCTGGAATCGGCGTGCTGGTAGGAGGGATGTGGGTTGCAAATTTATCTTACTGGGGATTTAACCAGTATATAATTCAAAGAGGGCTTGCTGCCAAAAATACAAAAGAGGCACAGCGTGGACTTTTATTTGCAGGCTATCTTAAGATTTTAATTCCTCTTATCGTTGTTATTCCAGGAATAGCAGCCTATGTGCTCACTAAAGATGCTTCTGCTGTAATTGATCCATCTGATAAAGCTTATCCCTGGCTTCTGCATACATTCGTTCCTGCAGGATTGAAAGGACTGGCATTTGCAGCCCTGGCAGCAGCAATAGTATCTTCGCTGGCTTCTATGCTTAATTCCACCTCCACAATATTTACAATGGATATCTATAAGAGATTCATTAATAAAGATGCTTCTGATACCAGCCTGGTAACAGTAGGCAGGATAGTAAGTTTTATTGCATTGATAATTGCCATTATTACGGCAAGGCCTTTACTGGGCAACCTCGATCAGGCATTCCAGTATATTCAGGAGTTTACAGGATTTGTTACTCCTGGAGTTGTGGTTATTTTCTGTTTTGGATTATTCTGGAAACGAATGACGCCTTTGGCTGCTTTAACAGTGGCTATTTTAACCATACCACTTTCATTCGGATTTAAAGCACTCTGGTCTTCAATACCTTTCCTCGACAGGATGGGTTATGTATTTCTGATCTTATCATTAATTGGTGTAGTGATCAGTCTTATTGAGCCCAAATTAAAAGTAAATAAAGGAATAGATCTTCATAAGAAATTGTTCTATACTGATCCTCTGTTTAACTCATTGGCTATAATACTTATGGCTATTGTTGCTGCTTTGTATTTGATTTTTTGGTAAGTTTCTGGTCACTGGTCGCTGGTTAGCACATCTGTAACGAAACCCTTTAGAATGACATAGTTTCTAAACACCAACTGTCATTTTGAATGAAAGCATGAGCGAAGCGATATGCATGAATGAAAAATCCCCATCACAGTAAGTCATAGTGTCAGGCAAAGACCTGCGTGCTTTGAATTATTTTCTTTCACGAAACAACTTCATAAAATCAGCACTGCCAGGCACAAACTGATACGCTCCTATGTCAGGATTCCCTGTATTAGTTCTGTTTATGCCGTCAAGATCATTACTTATTTCAGGTGGAAAATATGGCGGCAATCCTTGTCCTGGTGTTATTATGGATAGATTTCCAGCTTTTGTTGCCGGAGATAATGTGTCGAGGTGATAATCCTTATAAATATTAACAAACTCAGGGATCTCATTCTTGATACATCCCGGATAAATATTCTGATCTGAAATATCTGTCGTGGTTCTTAACAGGCAATTCTCAAACTTCTGTGTGAAATTGGCACCGGAAATTTTCTCAATCTCAAATTCCTGATCAAGATCACCGTAGTTGATGCAATTCCCCAGGTATGTATTCATTTCAAAGACAGTCTGGTTACCTTCATAATCTTCGTAGTAATTGTTGATAAAAAGGTTTGGTGATTGGCGCACTGAAGAATTCCAGTAATTTGCGAAAGTACATTGCCTGAAATCATAAACGCCACCCCAGGTAAGGGCAATACCATATTCCCCGCAGTTTGATATTACGTTGTTGTAGCCGAATACCTTGTAGAAACGGGTAAGCAGGCCGATGCCGGTCATGTTATCAATGATTGTGTTACTTAATAGTAGCTGCATATCGCTTACACCATCAAATGCAAAGGTTTCAGCCTGAATACCGATAAAGCCGTTTTTAATGATTGCATAGTTGATCTCATTATCAATACTGCCTTCGTTAATCCAGATTCTGTCCCATTGACCTGGAAGATCCTGGTAATAGGGTTCAAGCCTATCACCCTGGAAGGTTACAGGTGAGTCTTTCGTTCCTTTAACTTTTAGGGTTCCATATCGATATACCCATAATCCTGTTTGATTATGGAAATAAATTTTTGCACCTTCAGTTATTGTAAGAGATCCTGTTGAGTCAACAACGGCAAAACCAGTTTCGTTATGAGGATTATAAATTACTATTGGCAGTGAATCAGTCCATGTTGTATGCTCGTTTTCACCAGCAACTATTACATATGGAATTGGAAATCCTTGATGCTTTTCAGTTATGAAAAATATTGCATTTTGCCCGTAGGCCATTAAATCCACATCCTGCAAATTTCCATTGGTCTCAAATTCGATCTGGTCTGATACTATAAATGGTGCACTTGTATTGTTTGGATCGATTACAACCCTTACAAACATAAATAAGCTGTCGTTACCGGCAATTTCCACATTGCTTTTTATGACTGCAGGGTCACCATCTATATTAATCCTGTAAGGTGATTGAGATCCGCCAATAAGCCTTATAGTGCTGATTTTAACACTCTTGTCATTCCTGTTGTAAACCGTAAGGTATTTTGTCACGGAGCCAACTGTAGTAAATACTGTATCAAATATTATAGAGTCGGTGGAGAATGCAAGTTTTACAGAAGGATCATCATCAATATCATCTTTTTTCCTGCAGGATGAGAAAGCAAGTAAAAAGGCAAAAGTTATAAGTAATAAGTACCGGAGTATATATCGGGTTGATCTCATGCTTTTATATTCAGCTACAAATTTACAGATTACTTTTTAGATACGTTGGTGTAAGCTGATTATTGTTTTATAATTAATTAAAAAGTGATGTCGCAAGTCGCAAGTCGCAAGACGCAAGTCGCAAGATGCAAGTCGCAAGGGGTTGGGGTGGGTAAAGGATTTAATGATTAATGTTTAATTCAAATTCATCATGATGTATCATTTCTTTATCAACTGCTTTGATTTCAATGTTATACTTTCCTGGTGGTAGCGATATATTTTCATTGACAAAGTGTACAGAATTGACTCCCTGCTTCATTTTACCGTAACTTTTTCCATTTATAAATAGTTCCGGAATTCCGAAATTACAATAAGCTGTAAAGTTGCAAATATTTGTGTCTAAAGTATTGTTTCTTTGATCTCTGAGGTAAAGTACATTTTCGTCAGACCAATTTGCCTTATACCAGTAAAACGCATCTTTTTTTGTTTTTCTGTCATACGTAACCAATCCTTTGTGATTTCTTCCTTTTATTCCACCTCTGTTCCATTCCGGGACTGAAAAGTCAAACATGTTCCATATATATGATCCCCATATAAAAGGGGAGGATTCGATTGCTGCATAGGTTTGTTCATGATAGTGTGATTGGTATGATTCGGGGAAGAACTGACTTTTTGGATGTGGAGGTGTAGTGTCATTACATGACTGATGTGCTATATTTCCACCAGCTCCATATTCAGAAACAGAGAACCTTATATCAGGTTTTTTTTCATGGTAATTATTAATCCAATTTCTGAGTTCAGATGGTTTTCCCCCATACCATCCTGTATACTGATTAAAGCCTTGCAAATCAGACATCTCATGAATATCATGGTCGTATACCCACCAGATATTACTGACACTCACAGTGTATCTATTCTTATCAAGTGTTTTAGCAAGGTTATGCAGTTCTTTGGTTAAGTTTACAGCTTGTTGAATTACATCTCCTTTGATAACTTCATTATGCAACCCCCAAACGAAAATAGACGGGTGGTTAAAATTCTGTTTTATAAGTTCTGTTAATTGTTGTTTGGCATTATTATCTGCATTTTCTTTGTATCCGTTCACAAATGGTATCTCTGCCCAGATCAGAAAGCCTAAAGAATCAGCCAGGTCATAGATATAATCAGCCTGCTGATAATGTGCCAGACGAATGGATGTTGCTCCTAACTCATCAATAAGTTCCATATCTCTCCTGTGATGTGCTGGTAGAAGTGCATTCCCGAGATCTTCCCATTCCTGATGCCTGCATACGCCATAAAGTCTGTATGGTTCACCATTCAGGAAAAATCCTCTTTCAGGATCGATATGAAAATATCTAATGCCGATTTGCTGTGTAACAATATCCACAACTTTACCATCCTGAAAAATCTCTGTTTTTAATGTATAAAGAAATGGATCTGTTTTGCCTTGCCAGAGGTGTGGATTCTTAACTTCAAGCCGTGAGATCACAGGCACTGCTCCTCCTGGGTAAACTGTATAATCTTCTGAGCCTATGGCAAATATTATTACATCCTTTGATAAAAGAGTGTTTCGTATTGAAACATCCTTTCTTTCAGAAGTCTCGTTTTTTATTAATGTTTCAATTTTTAATGATGCATTCTTATCATTAACGTCTTCCTGGTATACATATACTCCTGATGAAGCATGATCTGTAAGGGCGAGATGCACATCATTTGTAATTATTAATGAAACATCTCTGTATATACCTCCATAAATGCCAAACAGGAAATTATCTTTAGGATACGAATCAGCAAGTTCATTATTTACCTTAAGGAGAATAGTGTTGACGGTATCATTTTTAAGGAATCCTGTAATATCAAATGCAAATGCAGAATAGCTCCCAAGGTGTTTGCCAACGTAATGCTTATTTACATAAAGTTCAGCATATTGCCCGACGCCATCAAATTTTAGAAAAAAATGTTTATTGGGAATTGAATCTTTCAGGATGAGATCTCTTTTATACCAGGCAGTTCCGTAATGAACCTTATCGCCTGATTGTATATCTTTATCATTCCATGTATGGGGTATCACAATATTTTCCCAGGATGTTTCAGGAAGCATTATTTCTTCAATTTCTATATCACCAAGCGTAAATTTCCAATTACCATTAATTTTCTGAACACTTCTGCTTTGTGCATTACAGTTAATTATTGATAATGCCATAATTATCATGAAAAAACATAAAGATATAGGTCTGTCAATTCTCATGGTTTATTATTTAAGTTTTTCAGTTTGAGAGAGCTTTGTTAAGGCAAATTTATAAAATAATAGTTACTGGTCACTAGTCGCTGATCGCTGGTCGCTGGTCACTGGTATCTTTTTCTAATTTACATCCAAAGCATACATAATATCAACTATATTTGTATTACAACATTAGCGGTATCTATATGAAATTTAAACTATTCGTTATAACGATTTTATTATTGATGGTAAGTTTAACTACTTATTCACAGTTCGGTAAAGATTTTAACAATAAAGAAGAAACTCCTGCAATTCAAAAGAAATTCTTTACAGGAGGGAGTATTGGATTCTGGATGTGGCCAAGGGATGGATATGTTTATGTTTCACCACTTTTGGGATATCACATTAGTCCCAGCTTTGATATAGGTACCCGGTTTATCTATTCATATTACTGGTACAATTACGAGGGTTTAAAATTTGATGAAAATGATTATGGCGGTGGTGTTTTTGGAAGATATTATATGTTTTTTTACAGTAATCTCTTTGCTCATGTAGAATATGAGTTTTTAAGTCATGAAGAGCCCAGGCTTGGATTTGATTACACAACACAACAGTATTACCTCATTGATATGAAAAGGGTGCCAATTAACAATTTTTATATCGGGGGTGGTTTGCGACAATGGATATCGCAAAATGCCTATGCAAGCCTGCTATTATTATTTAACCTCAATGAAACAGAATATTCACCAGCTAATCCTATTATAAGGATTGGATTTGGGGTGGGTCTATAAAAGAGTTTGCACAGAAAGTCCGATTTCGTCGTTACGCTCGCCTTCAATATGGTCATTTACAAAAGTAAACTCCCATTTTTCAGGCTTCTCAAGCCTCGAACTCGAACTTTCTGAACAAACTCTCGACATTATGAACAGAAACAAAATTATTCAGAAGGAATAGCTTTTAGTATTTCGATTGTCAGTTCCCAGAATTTCACTACAGTATCAATTTTGATCTTTTCATCAGGAGAATGAGCTCCTTTGATAGTAGGTCCGTATGATATCATATCCATTCCAGGATATTGGTCTCCAATAAGTCCGCATTCCAATCCTGCATGCACTGCAAGCACTTTGGGTTTCTCATCAAATAGCTGTTCATAAAGTTTGGCAGTAATGTCAACAATTTCAGAATGTGGGTTTGGTGCCCATCCCGGGTAACCGTCTGAATTCTCAATTTTGGCTCCGGCCATCATAAATACTGAGCTTACCATCTGGCAGGCATCGGTTTTTTTGGTTTCAACTGAACTTCTCTGGCTGGTAGTAAGAATAATATTATCACCATCCACCTTTACCGAAGCAAGGTTGGTTGAAGTTTCAACGAAGTTTGGAATATCCTGTGACATGGCCAGTACGCCATGTGGACAAACATATATGCATTCCAATAATTTGTTTTGTGATTCCATTACAAGAACTTTTTCAGGAAGTTCAGCTTTTTCAATGGATACCTTAACGCCATTATCTGTTACTTTCAATTCATCCTGGAAAGCTTCATTGAAGAATACAGTGATTTTTTCTATTTCTTCTTTTTTTTCTTCAGAAACACAGGCTATTGCATAAGCCTCTCGGGCTATAGCATTTCTGAGATTTCCACCGTCAAATTCAGCAAGTCTAATTCCTGTCTTATCCTCAGCTTCCCATAGAATACGGTTAAGCAGTTTGTTGGCATTGCCTTTACCTTTATTGATGTCGTCACCGGAGTGACCTCCTGCAAGTCCGTATACTTTAAGTTTAAATGCTGTATGGTTTGCAGGAACATTTTCAAATTCAACAGGAAGTGTCGCAACTGTATCAATTCCTCCGGCACAACCTATAAACAGTTCACCATCATCTTCTGAGTCAAGGTTAAGTAATATCTTTCCATTCAGAAATCCTGGTTTTAAACCGAATGCACCTGTAAGTCCTGTTTCTTCATCTATTGTGAAAAGACATTCTATCGGGCCATGTTCAATGTTATCAGCTTCCAGTATGGCCAGCTGGGTGGCTATCCCAATTCCATCATCAGCACCAAGGGTTGTTCCTTTGGCTGTAAGCCATCCGTCTTCGATATATGTATCTATTGTATCTTTCAGGAAATCAAAATCGGTATCGGTATTCTTCTCACAAACCATGTCGATATGACTTTGCAGTGTAACTGCCTTGATATTCTCTTTGCCTTTAGTGGCAGGCTTCCTGATCAATATATTTCCAACTTCATCTCTCAGTGTTTCCAGATTATGTTTTTCTCCAAACTCAACAATATATGCTGCGATTTTTTCTTCTTTCTTTGAAGGGCGGGGTATTTCCAGGATCTCTTTGAAGTAGTGCCAGAGGCAAGAAGGTTTGAGGGTGTTTATGTGTTCATTCATAGGTTCTTCAATTGTTCTGTTAATAATATTTGATTGTATTGTCGACTGTTGTTTGTCGACTGTCGATATTTGAACTGATTTTCAATATTAAATTAATAATAGCAGATGCTGATAGCTATTTGTACCCTTTTCAGAATTCTTTTCTCTGAATTCAACTATGTTTTCGTTTTTCGTTATATAATTTCCTTTAGTTCCCTGATTGTGTTGACAGGATCTTCCGATCCAAAAACCGTATTTCCTGCCACAAGCACATCTGCTCCGCTTTCAACGAGCTTTGCTGCATTATCAAGGCTTACGCCTCCATCAATTTCAATGAGTGCATTGGAGTTTTTATCAATGATCATACTTTTAAGTTTCTTTACTTTTTCATAAGTATTCTCAATGAATTTCTGTCCGCCATAACCTGGATTTACCGACATGATCATTACCAGGTCCACATCTGAGATAATATCGTGCAAACTGTTAACAGAAGTATGCGGATTTAGTACCACACCTGCTTTTGCTCCGGATTCTTTGATAGCATATATGCTTCTGTGCAGGTGATTGCATGCTTCTATATGCACGCTGATCACATCGGCACCGGCATTGCGAAACCTTTCAAGATACCTGTCGGGATCTATGATCATCAGGTGTACATCCAGTGGTTTTTTAGCATATTCCTTGATGTATTTTATTATAGGGAAGCCAAAAGAAATGTTTGGGACAAAAACACCATCCATTACATCAATATGGAACCAGTCGGCCTGACTGTTGTTGACCATATCAATGTCATTCTCAAGATTGGCGAAGTTGGCTGACAGGAGAGAGGGAGCTATTAATGGCATAGATTTTTTTTTGTAAAGTTAGGAAAAAAACGTTTATTGTGAATGGTGAACAGTGAATGGAAGGACTTAACCGCAATGGGCGCTAAGGAAGGCGCAATGGACGCAAAGGGATTTGGAGAGTGATTGCAGTTTAATCCACTTCATACTTCAAACATCTGAGATCATTTCTGATCTCTGTTTTCAGTTTTCGTTATTCGCTTTTTTTAATGGTATTTTTTTACCCCGGCACGAATCTCCACATCCATATGATTTTCTTTTGGAGGAACAGGGCAGGAATATCTGTCGTTATATACACAATAAGGGTTGTAGGATTTATTGAAATCTATAACAATAGTATCTTCTTTGGGTGCTCTGAGATCGATGTATCGGCCACCTCCATAGCTTTCTTCACCATTGGTCAGGTCTTTGTATGGAAGGAATAAATGGTCCTTGAATGCATCTTTTATTATAAGGTTAATATTTTGATAAATATCTAGTTTGATCTCCTTTCCATTAAGCAGAAACCTGGCTTCGCCGTATTTCACATACATGGGTCTTCTTTCTGTTGTGGTTACCATCTCGAATGGTTTTTCTCCGGGTGTTCTGATGAATTCAGCTTCAATACGGTAACTTTCATCAACAGGAAAAAACTCCAGTCCGTGAAAACCAGCCAATTCATCTTTCGGCAATGGTGAGTTTTCAGGATCAATGAACATAATATTCCATTCATCCTGATAGGCTTTTATTTCTTCAGCGTAGGGATTGGATTGAGAAAATACATTAGCGATTAATAAAGTGGTGATAGTTATTATTATGAACTTTTTCATAGATATTTTTCACCAAAGATATCAAAAGATACGCATTTATCAATTAGGGATTATTTCTTCTCATCCGGCATCCGGAGACAAAAAAAGCTGTCCTTACGAACAGCCTCTATTTTCTTAAAGATACGTTTTCAGTATCTTGCTTCTGCTGGTATGTTTTAATCTTCGGATTGCTTTTTCCTTTATCTGTCTGACTCTCTCTCGTGTAAGGTCAAACTTTTCACCTATCTCCTCCAGTGTCATTGGGTGTTTGCTGTTAAGGCCGAAATAAAGCCTGATAACATCTGCTTCTCTTGGAGTAAGTGTTGAAATGGCACGGTCTATTTCTTTTCTGAGGGATTCATACATCAGTTCTGTTTCGGGAGTGATATTTTCATCACTTCTCAGAACATCATACATTGTATTTTCTTCATCCTGAACAAGAGGAGCATCCATTGAGATATGGCGCCCTGAGTTTCGCATTGATTCTTTGACCTCTGTTTCCGGTATTTCCAGTAGATTAGCGATTTCATCTGCCTTTGGTTCCCTTTCTGAATCCTGTTCAAGTTTAGCGAAAGCTTTGTTTATCTTATTGATGGATCCGATCTTGTTAAGAGGGAGGCGTACTATCCTTGACTGTTCAGCTAAAGCTTGTAGTATTGATTGGCGTATCCACCATACTGCGTAAGAAATGAATTTAAATCCCCTGGTCTCATCGAATCTTTGAGCAGCTTTGATCAGCCCAAGGTTCCCTTCATTGATCAGGTCAGGAAGGCTTAATCCCTGGTTTTGGTATTGTTTAGAAACAGAGACAACAAAGCGTAAGTTAGCTTTCGTGAGTTTTTCAAGTGCTTCTCTGTCACCCTGCTTGATCTTCTGGGCCAGTTGAACTTCTTCCTCAGCAGTTAATAGTTCAACCTTACCAATCTCCTGCAGGTATTTGTCAAGAGAAGCCGTTTCACGATTCGTAACTTGCTTGGTAATTTTTAGTTGCCTCATAGACTTAGTTTGATTTTTAATTTATTGACGTCAAATCAAAAATTGTATAGCAAGATTTAAAAATCCAGAATGCAAAATTAATACACTTTTGCTGTGATTTTACGAAAACCCCAAAAATATAGTTACATTAATTTTCTTCCTTAGGAGGCCTGGGGATTAAAACCTTTCTGGAAAGTTTTAATTTCCCATTTTTTTCATCAATACCAATTAATTTAACTTTCACAGGATCACCTATTTTCAATACGCTTTCCACATCTTTCAGTCTGTGCCATTCTATTTCAGAAATATGAAGCAGTCCTTCTTTTCCTGGAAGAATTTCAATAAAAGCACCAAAATTTGTTATGCCTTTGACTTTTCCCAGATAAACTTCACCAACTTCAGGAACAGTTGTGATGTTCTTGATCCATTCTTTTGCTTTTTCAATAGATTCTTTGTTTTCTGAGAAAATATCGATCATGCCAAATTCACCATCTTCTTCGATGATAATGGTTGTTTCTGTTTCTTTTTGGATTTCCTGGATAACTTTTCCACCAGGTCCAATCACTGCACCAATGAATTCTTTAGGTATAATAACCTTTTCTATTCTAGGCACGTGATCTTTATAATCTTCTCTTGGTTCAGCAATTGTTTTTGCCATTTCTCCAAGTATGTGTATTCTGCCTTTTCTTGCTTGTTCCAAAGCTTCTGCAAGAATATCGTATGATAGGCCATCAACTTTAATATCCATCTGGCAGGCTGTAATACCATCTTCGGTACCAGTTACTTTGAAATCCATATCACCAAGGTGATCTTCATCACCAAGTATATCTGATAATATAGAATATTTTCCTGTTTCAGCATCAGAAATTAAACCCATGGCAATTCCTGAAACGGGCTTTGAAATTTTAACACCAGCATCCATCAGTGATAATGTGCCTCCACAAACACTTGCCATTGAAGAAGATCCATTAGATTCAAGTATGTCAGAAACGATACGAATAGTATATGGGTTTTCTTCAGCCGGTGGCAATATTTGTTTCAGTGCTCTCATTGCGAGGTTTCCATGGCCAATTTCTCTACGGCTTGTACCACGAATAGGTTTGGCTTCTCCTGTTGAGAATCCTGGGAAGTTATAATGAAGGATAAACTTACTCTTACCATCAATTACAGCACCATCAATAATTTGTTCGTCTAGTTTAGAACCTAATGTTGTTGTAACCAGCGACTGCGTTTCACCCCTGGTGAAGATCGCAGATCCATGCGCTGTTGGCAGATAATTAACTTCACACCAGATAGGTCTGATCTCATCAGTTTTCCTGCCATCAAGCCTGATCTTTTTATCCAGGATCATATTTCTTACAACATCTTTCATGAGGTCGTGGAAATATGTTTTAACAAGGCCTTCTTTTTCTTCTAATTCCTCTTCAGGAATCTTTTCAAGGTATTCAGCTTCTATCTCTTTAAACTTCTCGCCCCTAAGACTTTTGTCATTAATTGCTGAATTTGCAACTTCGAAAATTCTATCTTTTGCAAATGCAGTAATATCATTTTGAAGTTCTTCATCTTGCTCTTTAAGAGCAAACTCTCTTTTAACCTTAGCATTCTTTACTTCTGCTGCGAGATCGATCTGTGCCTGGCATTGAACTTTAATAGATTCATGAGCAATTTTAATAGCTTCCAGCATTTCAGCCTCTGAAACTTCTTTCATTTCACCTTCAACCATCATAATGTTATCCATGGTTGCAGCGACGATCATGTTGAGAGTTGCTTCTTCCTGCTCACTGATTGACGGGTTGATTTTATATTCACCATTGATCTTTGCTACCCTTACTTCTGAGATAGGGCCTGCAAATGGTATGTCAGAGACAGAAAGTGCAGCTGATGCAGCAAGGGCTACAAGTGCATCCGGAGCAACATCTTTCTCACCTGAGATAAGCGACAGGAGAACCTGTGTTTCGCTACGATATTCGTCGGGGAATAATGGACGCAATGCTCTATCAGTCAGCCTGGAGATTAATATCTCATACTCTGAAGGCCTGGCCTCTCTCTTGAAGAAGCCACCCGGAAATTTTCCGGTAGCGGCATATTTCTCTTTATATTCTACTGTAAGCGGCAGAAAATCTAAATGATCTGAAGCTTTTTTATTTGATACCACTGTTGCCAGTATCATGGTGTTTCCCATCTTTACCACAACAGCGCCGTCAGCCTGCTTTGCAAGTCTGCCGGTTTCTATTGAAATCGTTCTGCCATCGGCTAGATTAAACGATTTCGAAATTCCTTTTAATGTCATATATTATATTATTGTAATCTGAATTATAAATACAAAAAAAGGCAATTTTTAATTGCCTTTTCAGTGAGGTGAAAAAATATCTCTATTTACGTATATCGAGCTTTTTGATTATGGCACGATATCTTTCAATTTCACGTTTCTTTAAATAATCAAGGAGCCTTCTCCTTTTACCAACCATAAGTACAAGCGAGCGCTTGGTACGGTTGTCTTTTTTGTTTTCTTTCAGGTGCTCTGTTAAATGCTTGATGCGGAAAGTAAATAATGCTATTTGTCCTTCTGCTGAACCAGTGTCAAATTCTGATTTTCCAAACTCTTTAAAAAAGTCCTTTTTCTTTTCTGTGTCTAAATACATCTTCTGTTATTTCTTGTTTCAATTTCGGCCTGCAAAAATAGAAATATTATTTAATATATACAAGTTGAAATAAGTTTTTTTAGAAAGACCATTTCAACCTCAGATAAAACATCTTTCCATAATCACCAAATTCCGTTCCAGGATCACCTATAAATACCTGGCCCATAAATAGTAATCCAATATTCTGAGTAAGGGAGAAGTCAAGCGATGGTCCTATGAACAATGATTTATCTCCAGGATTAAAAATTGCTGATGCATCCACCTTTATTAATGGATTTATCTGGTAAGAGATATCAGCAAAAGTTGAATATCTGGCTCTTGTGAAATTTTTCGCATTAATGTTCTGATTAAAATCCATATATGATCCCATACTGGCCGGTCCATTTGTGCCATTTGAATTTAACAATCCGCTGAGCTGAAAATACCATTTGTTAGCTGTATAATTAATGCCTGCTGAAGCAATGAGCAATCCAGCGGAATCCGAAAAATTCTCATGAGAGTGGAAATAGGTCATTTCTCCATTAAACCCTGCTCCTTTGATCTGTCCTGACCAGCCCATTCCAACTACTATGTCATCTGCCATTACACCACCAAGAAACTGAAAATCATAATTCCATTTCATAAACTTGAATAATCCTGCAGCAGTTATCTTATTATTATGATCCACTTTTACAGCTCCCTGAACTGATGATGTGCTCCCTGTGTAATATTGTAATAATACCGCATCACATCCTGGCCTTTCCACATAATCGAAATCAAAATAATTGAAAGTATTGAAAATGTCGTTGGGAGTCCATACAAGGTTTATTCCCCAATTTATTCTTTGACGCCCGATTGTTGTTGAGAAATTACCTTTGGTATATTGCACATATACCCTGTCGAGAGTAGTAAAAGCAAAATAGGATGTATCGTTTGCAAGACTCCAGGTCATATTAACATAACCATCATCTTTAACTATAGCATCGTGATAAAATGGATAATATTCCTCAATGAGCATGCCGTAATTCACAATGTTTCTCATACCTACATGAGCCGTGAAGTTATTTGAGGGATACCATTTGAGGTCAAAACGATTGCTCAGGGTATTCATGGTTTTCCATGGGCTCTTAATCTTTTCTATCCATACCATCTGCAAATCCTGAAGATGCCCGTTCAATGTGAAATTTTTAAAGGGATCTTTTTTTTGTGCATAAGTAGCAAAACTTAAGATGATAAAAAATATAATCGTGAGTTTTCTCATAGCTTTAAACACTTCTATTTTATCTTCTTGTCTTCTTTTACTTTACCATCATCAATTGTGATGATCCTCCTTGCCTTATCCATAACTCTTTGATCATGAGTCGAAAAGATAAAAGTGATGTTAGATTCTTTGTTCATCTTCTCCATCATATCGAGCAATTCATTGGTTGATTTTGAATCAAGGTTAGCGGTTGGTTCATCAGCCAGGATAAACTTCGGTTTAGATGCAAGTGCCCTTGCCACAGCAACTCTTTGCTGTTGCCCTCCTGATAAATTCCCGGGGCGATTATGTATCCTGTCAGAGTCTATGCCCACTGTATTCAATAATTCTTTTGCCCGCTTATTCCGGTCTTTTTTCGACCAGCCCTGTAACTGCATAATAAATGTTACATTTTCCATGGCGGTTAAAACAGGAATGAGATTATAAGCCTGAAATACAAATCCGATATTCCGTAAGCGAAAATCAATAAGTTTCCTGGATTTTAATTCATTGACCTTAATACCGTCAATAAGGACTTCCCCTTCAGATGGCTTATCCAGTCCGCCCAGCATATTCAGGAAAGTGGTTTTTCCTGATCCTGACGGACCTACTATGGCAGCAAATTCACCTTCTTCAAAAGAGATGTCGATACCGTTTACGGCATGCACAGGTATTTTTGTGTCCTGATAAATTTTGTGCAGTTTTTTTGTTTCTATAACAGACATTTTTCAATATTTAGATTATGATTAATTTCTTGATTGATCGAGAGTTATCTTGTGTTATTCTGATAAAATATATTCCAGGATTAAAAGATGAAATATTCATCCGGAAGAATTGATCACTATATTTTCTTTTTATTAAACATTTTCCTGAAATATCAATTATTTCTATTTCCCAGGATGCAAGATTATTTGATTTAATGTTTATATATTCTTTTGAAGGATTAGGATAAAGTATTACATCATCAATATTTTCCTGGATATGTATTCCAACTATGGGATTATAGATCAAGCGATAAAGATTATAGATCAGCATATAGTCAATTCCATTGTAGTTACCAGGAAATGCTGTTCCCATTTCTCCTCTTCTGTCGGGATGTATGGTACGTGATGTTGAAGACCATTCCCAGTTTGGCCAGATGCTATCGTTATAATTATAGGGCCCTTCCATTGGGGCTAAGTTTAATAGCCATTCATAATATCCTTCAGGATCATTATAAAAGGTGGTATCAGGAGGAACAAAGCTCATCAGATAATTATTCCCTCCAAAAACCAGCTGATGTAACATGGGTATCCAGTCGTAGTTTTGAAGCTGGCACCTGGGCCCCAGCACCAATGCATTATAATTTGTATTTGTGGTATCAGCTTGCAATCCATCGGGCCACAAATTACTCATGGCATCGAGGTTGACAACCTTTAGATCTTCATTATATGGTAGGATTGTATCTTCGAGGTATAGGAAGGCAGCAAGGGAAAATAATTTTCTTACAGTATCAGTGCTTGGTGAGTCTATTCCTGTGAAGTGATATTTCGCTCCTGTATATCCTTGTGCAAGGAATAGTGCATTATCACCTCTCATCACACTTTCATAAGAAACAGGATTCTTTATAATGAAGTCCCAGTTCTCTCCCTGGATACCATATAGGTTTGGGTTTGCAGGATCAAGAGGAACATTGGATGAATCACCTTCTTTCATATAGTTTACTATTCTTACTAATTGATTTTTGGCCTCTTGTTGCAAGGATGATTCAAAATCCTGAAACTGCTGCGCCTGACCATTAATTTCATAAACAACTTCAGGAGGGATCATTTTACTCACAATTCCAAGTCCGGTCACCAATAGAATTGCCTGGTCCAGACTTTCTTCCTTATTTCTTGGATTTGCTGCCATATAATCAGAAAGCAAATGGCTTATCTTTTGCTGTGGTAATCCCTGGTTAAGATGTTGTAAGACTTGCTGCATGTCAAGTGAATCTTCAGAAATATCGTCTCTTACAAAGAAACCATTCATACTTTTCTGGCCTCCAAAGTAATTTTCAGCATAGAAATCCAGGCGGTTTAATGCATAAAGTGCATAGAAAAGCTCTTCGATAGTTTCATCAGTATTTTGATTATTTTCATCAAGTAATTTGTATTCAATAGCTAGTACAGCAATATATTGCCCATGATCAATAGTACAATCTGACCAATGTAATTTTCCTGAAATGGTATCTCTGAAAGCAGCCGGTATGCTATATCCCATTTCAGGTCCTATACCGACCATAAATTCATTCTTCAGTCTGTTCCTGTATTCCCAGTATTTGGCCTGGTTAAGTGCAGGTGTTTGAGTATTTCCTGCAAAAGCTATAAGCAAAAGCAATAAGGTAATAAGCCGGTAAATAATATGTTTATTCATATTTTATGCTTCTGATCTTACTGCTTCAGCAGGTTGTAGTTTTAATGCTTTACGTGCAGGCCATATTGATGCAATGGTAGCTGTAATTATTACAATAATTCCTATGATTACATAAAATGCAGTTTGAACTGTAGGATATATTAATGCACTGTAACCCATTGCCTCCATTCCTTCAGCTACTGCAGCAAAATTAATTCCTACTCTTTGTGTTAATGCGATCGTGATAACCGAGAGAATAATTCCCAGTATTGCTCCGGTTACAGACATGAATATGGTTTCCATCATTACCATTAGAAAGATTTTCTTTTTGTTCATGCCAATGGCCATGAGCATACCCAACTCTCTTGTTCTTTCAAGAATTGCCATCAACATCGCATTGACAATTACAAATGTTAAAGCGATCATGATAATGGCAATCATAAAATAATTGAATTGATTCAATAGTGCTACAATTGCCACTACTGCGGGATCCAGCTCTTTCCATGACATTACACTCAGACTGCTGAATTTCTTCTTCAGTTCCAGTGTCATGGCTTCGGTAAGATTATTATTATCAAGTCGGACGGCAATTTCAGAAGCCTGTTCAGGTTTCACACCTATAAGGCTTACAAGGCTTTTATTTTCAACGAATACATTCATTTCATCGAACATACTATTGGCGGTTTTATAAATGCCAACAACCCTATACAGCCCATAAGTGATCTCTCCTGATGTACTTTGAATTGTGAGCACAATCTTTGATCCGACATCAGCTTTTAGCTTATTAGATAAATTTTTGCTGATGATCATAGTAGGTGTGGAGCGGTAAGTTTTCTCAAAATAATTTCCTGAAACAATTGTTTTGTAAATATCAGTGACCTTTTTTTCCTGTTCAGGGATAATACCATTAATCATTATACCATTTCCTGAGTTAGCAGTACTGACCATAGCTGTGGTCTTGATACGACGGCATGCAGCAGCTACACCTTCGGTACTTTCTACTTCTTTAAGGATCTGATCACCATCATTCATAATATATTCGATGGACTTATCTTCAAGGAATTTAGGATTATGGATCTGGATATTTGAAATTTCATTACTTATGGATGCATCAACTTTCTGATTGACCATACCGTTCATCAGGGCAATCATGAAAATAGTACCAAATAGACCCAGGGCCACGGCTAGAATAACTACCATGCTTCGGGTTTTGCTCCTCCAAACATTTTTCCAGGATATTGAAAATATCATCTTTTTAATTTTTAATGTTTAATTTATCTGCCTTGCATGGCATCAAGAATGTTAAATCTGCTGATATATGTTAATGGATAAATGACAGCTACTAAAGTAATGCATAGAACAATAATCCCCTGATTAAGAAATATAAGCGGACTTATTGAAAAAGGCATTATAGGCTTTGCATTAAATTCTATCATTGCCTGAGCTGCAGCTCCGGATAACTGCACCGGATTTATATGAAAATAGTATGCAATAGGAAAACTAACAGCTATTCCAATTATTACTCCAATCATTGCAATAAATATGGTTTCCATCAGAAGTATCCATATTAATTTTGATCGCTGCATACCAACTGATACCATGACTCCAAATTCTTTTCTTCTTTCCATGGTCATCATCAATATGGTTCCAAAGATGCCAAAGGCGACAACAATATAGAGTATGCCAAGCATAAACATTCCACTTACATTATCACTCTCAATACCCTGAACCAATGCCGTTAACATGTGTTTCCATGTCATTACCTCATATTCAGGGCCAACAGCCTTTTCAATATCGGCTTGTGTGCTGTAAAGCCTGTCAGCATCCTCGATCATAATAGAGAGGGAGGTCAGCATATCAGGAGCAGCATAGAAAAACTGCGCATCGGGCAGTTTCAAATAAACCAATTCGCTGTTCATGTCTTCAGCAGGAAATTTAATAATCCCGGCGATTTTAAATTCTCCGGCAGCAGTTATCCCGTGGTATCCCTGTGAAAGCAACACCAGAGTGTCTCCAACACCAAGCTTCAGGTATTTAGCAAGATTTACAGCCACCAGGGCTTCATTGCTATCAGCCGTGAAATAGGTGCCTTTAATAACTCTTTTTTTAAGCCCGGTCATTTGATCCTCTATTTCCGGGTCTGTACCAATGACAGCGACACCTTTGGTCATACTTCCTGAAGAACCCAGGGCAAATGATTCAAGGCGTGGTGTGAGGTTTGTTATATTAGGGATAGCTTTAACCTCTGTGTTAAGCTTGTTTGAATTTTCAAAGGTATTATTGATGGTTTTATCGTCCCAATACCCTTTTTTATGGATCTGTAAATATCCTACGGAGTTCTTTACAGCTTCGTGCTCCATCATAGCATAGGTGCCAATCTGCATAGAGCGCATCAGAAGCGCCAGTAGAACAGCAAAGAAAACAGAAGAAACGGTTATTAGTGTCCTTTTTTTGTTTCTCCAAAGGTTTCGCCAGGCAATTTGGATGTATTCGCGCATAAAAGGTAAATATTTATGAGGTTGTGTATTATTAAGGATTCATTTTTTTTCAGGGATATTGAGTATTGGATGCCGGATACCAGATACCGGATACCGGATACCGGATGTTCTCCCGTCACGCGTTACCTGCCTGCCGAAGCGCAGGCATGGCGCGTCACGATCTTATCTTACTCGTTTCATATTTTGTTGTGAAAAGAAGCTCTCATTAATGTCACTAACATTAAACTGAACATCAATCATTTCAATTATCGTTTTTTGGCCTTCTTTGTCTAAAGGAGTCATAACCAGCTTACTGGGGAGTTTTCGGTCACCCATCTGAATTACATCCGAGCATATTTCCTTGTTGACCATTTTCATATCTTCATCGAAAAATTCGAATTGCATCTGGTAGTATTCAGTTTTGGCAACCCATAAAATTATTTTCCCCCACACCACAGCAGCATTTTCCTTAGGCAAGAGTTCAATTTTATAGCAATCATAGCCTCCAATGGTTTCATCACCAAGGATTTTATGGTTATAATCCACAACATATGAGTTTAATTTCATAAGGTCGTTATTTGTAAAGTCTGATCCCATCCATGACTGGCTCATCATTGAAGGAGGAATTTTGATCATTCTGTTAATGGCAGGCATCCAGTTCCACATATCAGTATTTCTTTTCATGAACACCTGTCCTTTATCACGTGCTGGTGAAAGAATATAAACCATGTAATAATCTCCTCCCAGCGACCATGATTTCATAGTTACTTCACGAGTCCAGTCTGAACGAACTATCGTCATCTTCATATTTCCCTTACTGGATTTTCCATTTACCAGATCCTGAGATTTTTGAACGATTTGTGTAGCATCCTGCGAAAAAACAGGAAGTACGAGAATTACTAAAAATAAAAAGATAAGTGATTTGAGCAAATTTTTCATATTGTTAATTTTTTAGTGATCTAAGATAATATTATTTTAACAGCTTCAACCGGGAAAAGGCTGAATTCATTAAAAAATAGTTAAAGTAAAAAAAGATATTCTTTATTCAACCCCACCCCCAATCCCTCCCCAAATGGGGATGGGAGAAGCGTTGATCCAACATTGAAGTAAATATTAGCACTTTAGCTTTTTATGGATTGTATAAGATCCAGGATTTTCGATTTAAGAGATAATTTGCACAAGGCTTTACTCCCCCCAATTGGGGGGATAAAAGGGGTGTTAAATCCATAAAAATTAGTACTAAAATTCAAAACTTAAGTATTTATCACTATTATTGGCATTCAAAATCCGAAACCTATGGAAGAAGTAATATTAGTAAATGAAAAAGATGAAGAGATTGGCATGATGGAGAAGATGGAAGCGCACAGAAAAGCAGTTTTGCACAGGGCATTTTCGATATTTATTTTTAATGGTAAGAATGAACTGATGCTTCAGCGAAGAGCACTTGAAAAATATCATTCTCCAGGATTATGGTCAAATACCTGCTGTTCACATCCCAGGAAAGGAGAGAATGTTGTGGCTGCTGGGCACAGAAGATTAATGGAAGAGATGGGTTTTGATTGTGAGATCAGGCAAATATTCAGTTTTATTTATAAAGCAGAACTCGACAAGGGAATGACCGAGCATGAGCTGGATCACGTGCTTATTGGAAAATGCGAATCTCATCCTGAAATAAACAAAGAGGAAGTACATGACTGGAAATGGATATCTCTCTTCGAATTAGATAAAGATATGTCTGAGAATCCTGAAGATTATACTGTTTGGTTTAAAACTATTTGGAACCGGGTTCGGAAAGAATTAAAAATTAATAATTAATAATTAAGAATGGATGTAAGATGTAAGATGGAGCAGCCGGATTTTGCACCCAATTCTTAATCCTTAATTTTTAATTAATTTATCAACCGCTCTCTTAAATGCTTCCGGCTGCTGTGTTCCCAGTAGAAATTTCTTCCCATCCTTAAACTCAAACTGCATTCCCATATTACCACCTACATTAAAAGCTTTGCCTCTTCTTCCTCTTCCCAGGCGTATGCCATAACCACCGTATTCAAGTAATGCATTATACTTCCTGATTTCGTAGCTGGTAATTTCATCGGCTTTAATAGTTTTGAATTTTCGCTGCAGCAAGGTGAACTTATAATGTATTCCATCCTGGTCAACATTGGTAATTAGTTTGATGCTGAAGAACATATATATCAATACCAGGGGAATTACTCCCATAGCCAGAACTACGAATACATCGTCAGACAATCCTTCGTTCTTATCATTCATAAAAGCTGTAATAACAGAATATGTCCAGGCAGCAAGTGATGCAAGAATAATAATCCACACCCAGCCTTGCCTGAATCTTTGTTCTTCTCTAAAATAAGGTTTGCTCATAGTATTCGTGACGCGTAACGCGATATTTTAGATTTATGATTGTATTAATTGCTGAAAATCAGTTCCGCTTGGATTTTGATAGACCTTTAATTCGAACTCAGGAATGACAGACAGTATGTGGTCGAAGATATCGGCCTGTATGTCTTCGTAGGCAGCCCACTCCTGGTTCTTTGAAAAAACATATACCTCTATGGGTAAGCCATCAGAGGTCGGTTGTAATTGCCTGACCAGGAAAGTCATTTTTGTATTAATTTCAGGATTTCTCCTCAGATATCCTTTAAGGTAAGCTCTGAAAACCCCTATATTAGTTTGCCTTCTTCCGTTTACCAGTATAGTGTTATCAATATTATATTTTTTATTATATTTCTCTACTTCTTCTTCTGTTTTAGTTACATATTCAGTAATATGCTGAAACTTCTTAAATCTTTCCAGCATTTCAGGAGTACAGAATTTAATACTGTTCATATCAATATTAATGGAGCGTTTTATGCGGCGTCCACCAGATTCTTCCATACCTCTCCAATTCTGAAAATAATCAGTAACAAGGGTATAGGTGGGGATAGTTGTTATTGTTTTATCCCAGTTTTGCACTTTTACAGTGGTAAGTGAAATATCAACAACATCTCCATCGGCACCGTATTTGGGCATGGAGATCCAGTCTCCCACTTTTACCATATTGTTTGCTGAAAGCTGTATTCCGCCAACAAAACCGAGTATCGGATCTTTAAATACCAGCATAAGTACAGATGAAAATACTGCAAAACCGGCCATCCATCCGAAGCTGTTCTTGCCAAGTAGAATGGTGATTATTATCATTATTGCAAGTATATAGCCAATGATCTTAACAACCTGTACGTATCCTTTTATTGGTTTTTCTTTTGATATTTCATATGTTTCATAAATGGTGTGAAATGAGTCGGCAAGAGAAAGGAAAACTCTTAGCACAATAACAACCATATATATAGCAGTTGCTGTTTCAACAAGGTTTGTGAGTAATTCATAATTTTCCAGGAAATACGGGGTGAGATAATTGATGATCAGGGCAGGGGCCAGGTATGCCAATCTCCTGAATACTTTTTTCTCAATTAAAATGTTATCCCAATGGCTTTTGGTCCTTTTCGCAATAATATGAATAATGTTCAGAAATAGCTTTTTGGTAATAAAATATCCAATTATTGCTATAAGTAGAATGAATATTACTGCAGTCGTTTCTCTGATCATTAAGGCCCAATGATCTGCAACACCAAGGTTAACAATCCATTGCTGAAGCTGGTCGAATAAACTTGTCATACTTAAAATGTTTTAAACAAATTTAGGGGAATGTAGTGAGATAGCAAAGAAAAAAGTGTGGATGCCAGATACCGGATGCCGGATACCGGATGCCGGATACCGGATACCGGATACCGGATGCCGGATGCCGGATACCGGATACCGGATGCCGGATACCTGATGCCTGATGCCTGATGCCAGGAGCTAAAGGCTAACTACTAAGCCTCTTGATCTCCTGCAGGTATTTCTTCCTGATTAGATTTAACTTATCAATGGGACAATCAACATCATAGATCCTGACATAATCGATCAATCCGTTTTTGCGGAAAATAGTTGCCAGGGCAGCATCGAAGTTTGGATCTTCAATATTTCGTTTTATATGCATAGTGATTTTCTCAAAATCGTCCCAGGATATTTTTTTTGGTAACTGGAAAAACCTCATTTCTGATGTTTCTGAATCCTGTAATGTGCATTCACCTGTATCTTCCAGCATAAGCATTTTTCTTACCCTGATAAGTCCATAGTACGGTTCCAGTTTCCTGTTAGAGGCGAAAGATACTCCCGCTTCTTTATAATGTTTCAGTAATTCCGGTATTTGCTTATAGTCCTTAAGTCCCTTTATTCTTACAGATGGGAGTAATTCTTCATTTGGCAATGAAACATGTGCAGGGGTTCCGTCAAATTTTATGTTTGACTTTTTCTTTATTTCCTGCGAGATTCTTACAATATCTTCAGCAGGATATTGCGCTTTCGTTATAAAGAATAACAATTGAGGATGATCTTTATCAGGAACGGTAGTACCGTGATATCCCGGAAACGGGTGGGAAGATTCCAGTACCAGGTCGCTGTATCCTACATTGGAGAGAGTTTCCTTCTTTTCAATAATTCCTATTGTTTCAATTTTAACTTTGCTTTCCATAATAATTTGTTGTTTAATAAATGTACTGTTAATAATTAACAATAAAAATAAAGAAATGTTTAAAATGATGGAGGGAGTTCTTGCAGATTATAAGAGGTTCTCGCAGATCACGCAGATAAGATAAGAGTTCTCGCAGATCGCGCAGATAAGAGAAGAGTTCTCGCAGATCGCGCAGAT
>CAZDWF010000014.1:0-44376 GCA_964508895.1 uncultured Bacteroidales bacterium | reverse complement strand
ATAAGAAAGAAAGAAACAATGATAACTCCAGAAGGAAATTTCTGAAAGAGGGAATTATTGCTGGAGTCGGTGCCCTGGCAGGTAGCAGTATCTTATCTTCCTGTAATAGTAAAGAAGATTCAGGAGATATGATCAGGGTTCTTACAACCGATGGTCAACTTGTTGAAGTTGAAAAGTCTAAAGTAAAATCCAACAAACAACTTATCAAAGAATCTAAGGAAGGAATTCCAGGGAGAAAGTTTGTGATGGTCATTGATCTTGCAAAATGTGCAAATGCGCGTAAATGTGTTACTGCATGCCAGGAAGGTCATCACTTGCCTTCAGAACAGGAATACATGAAGGTTTATCTGTTACAGGATTCAGAGGAAACTGCCCCCTATTGGTTTCCAAAACCCTGCTTTCATTGCGATAATCCTCTATGTGTGAGTGTTTGTCCTGTAGGAGCAACTTATAAGAGATCAGACGGCATAGTGCTGGTTGATAATGACAGGTGTATTGGTTGTAAATTTTGCATTACAGGCTGCCCCTATTCAGCACGTATTTTTGCCTGGGAGCATTACAAGGAATATGATCCTGATAGTGAGGATTATAAATCACCAATTCAATACAATCCTGAATCTTCTGTACCAGGATCTGAAGGAACAGTTTCCAAATGTGTTTTTTGTGCCGACAGGCTCAGGGAGAATAAACTTCCTTATTGTGTTGAAGCATGCCCTATGGGTGTTATATACTTTGGAGATATCAATGAAGATACTGTAACCAATGGTGATGAAACTATCAGGTTTTCAGAACTTATCGAACAAAGAAGTGGGTACAGATATCTTGAAATCCTCGGGACAAGGCCCACTGTTTACTATCTTCCACCGGTTAACAGACAATTTCCTGTTGACAGGGGATATGAAAGCATTGATGATGATATCAAAGAAAGATATAATGAAACTCCTTATGTAAAAAATAAAAAGAAATGATGCACTCTATTGACTATAATAAGACTGGCACTCTTCAGGAATTCAAACATCAACTTGAAAGGCCCAGGCCCCTGACATGGATATGGATCATATTTCTTGCATTATTGATATGCCTTGCAATTTTTGCACTTATCCTGCAAATCAAAGAAGGTCATATTATAACAGGAATGCGCGATAATGTTGTATGGGGTATTTATATCGTGAACTTTATCTTCTTCATGGGTATTAGCTATTCCGGAGCACTCATCTCCGGTTCGCTGGTATTATTCAGATCATCCTGGAGAAAACCTATTATAAGAATGGCCGAATTTATTACTATTATCTCCCTGTTGATAGGCCCTCTTTATATTCTGCTATGTATTGGAAGGCTAGACAGGCTGCCCTATCTCTTCATTTTTGGAAGAATCCAATCGCCCATAACATGGGATGTTATAGCTATATCCACAGATATAATCGGATGTATTATTTATTTATATCTATCAGTATTACGTGACATAGCAAGGATCAGGGATTTTGAGAATATTAATATTCCAAAATGGAGAAAGCGGCTTTACAAATATCTTGCTCTGGGATATACAGGAACCCCTGAACAGCGAAAAATACTTAACAGGACAACAGATATAATGGCTGTAATGGTTATGGCTATTGCCATAATAGTATACTCAGTACTGGCCTGGATCTTTAGTGTTACCCTGCAACCTGGCTGGCACAGTACCATATTCGGACCTTACTTTGTTATTGCAGCTGTTTATTCAGGAACAGGAGTATTGATACTGGTAATGTGGATTTATAGAAAGATTTACCATTTGGAGGAATATATCACTCAAAAGCATTTTGTACAGATAGGTATTGTAATGCTTGTGCTTGCTGCATTTTTCGGGTATTTTACCTTTTCAGAATATCTCACTAAATGGTATGGTTCTGAAAAAAATGATGAAGCATTGATCTCTATTTTATTTGATCGTTATTATCTCCTTTTTGTGTTTTCAAATTATATAGGAGTTATAATGCCTATTATAGTAATGGCAATTCCACAATTCAGAAAAATCAATCTTATTACCATAACCGCACTTGTTGTGGTATTAGCGCTTTGGGTTAATCGATATCTGATAGTTATTCCAACATTGGAATCTCCATATTTGCCGATACAGGATTCCCGGATTGATTGGATACATTATAGCGGAACATGGGTAGAATGGACACTCACTATTGGAGGAATTGCAGCCTTTTGCCTGTTTTTTACTGTATTCTCAAGATTCATCCCAATAATGCATCTTTCTGATAAGGAAAGGAAAAAGCAATGATAACATGACTAATAAATTGTAACTCATGAGAACAAAATATAAATATTACACATTAATTGTTTTACTGGCATTATTCTGGAGCCCTTTAATATCGCAGGATATAATCTATATCTACATGGAATTCAGTACCTGGAAATACAATGATAATAACAGAGGCCTTGTTACAAAGATCAGCATGGAAAACGATGAAGGAGAATTAGCTATTGAGGGTCTGACTATTAAATATTATACCGTCCGGGATGGAGAAAATGAATTGATTGCAGAAGCTGTTTCCGATCAAAATGGTTTTGCTAAAGCTATATTTTCCCCTGATTATCAATTCCCAAAAGATGAAGATGGTTATATCACTGTTATATCAAGCTTTGAAGGGAGTGAGGAATATGATATAGCTGAAGAAGAACTGATGTTCATAGATGCTGCCATTAACTTTTCATTTGATATTGTTGATGAAGAAAATTTATTGGTTTTTGATGGTATTATATATAACTCAGCCAATGAAGAATTACCCCTTGCTGATGATGATATATATTTTTATGTCCCCAGAATGTTCAGTGATTTAAAAATTGCTGAAGGTTGGTTTGAAGAGGATGGTAAAGGTAATGTGGAATTTCCTGATGATATCATTGGGGATTCTCTTGGACAAATTATGGTTTATGCAAGGATACTGGATCATATGGATTATGGCAATATTGAAAAATATGCAATATGCGACTGGGCTATTCCTATGCACCCGCATTTAAGACAAGGGGCAGGAAGAACATTATGGACCCCTATTGCACCTTTATGGATGATCATCACTTTGATTATTACACTCGCTGGTGTTTGGGGACACTATATATATGCCATTGTTCAGTTAAACAGGATCAAAAAACTTGCAAGAAGACAAAAAGTAACTTAATTGATAATTTTTATCAATATTTCTTAAAAAAATAATTCTTTTACTTATTGCAGACAGACCTTGAAAGATGAACTTTTAAGTCCCTCCTGCTCATAAATTATCAGTGTATATAAGCCAGGAGGAAGTGATCCGAGATTTAGTTCTGATTCTATTCCCTTGAAATTATATTTCTTTACAACTTGCCCTGAAATATTAACCAGTTGAATAATTGCAGTGGTATTCTCACTAAAATCGATATTAATGACATCGCTTGTTGGATTGGGATAAAGCTTTACGGATATACCTACATCACCCTCCGCAATATTCATCATAGTAGGTTCTGCAAGGAAATTATAACTATTAACATACATATTATTTGCATCCATAAACATTTCCATTACAGGGAAGCCTGTGGTCGGGTCATCAGACCACCATGAGTATGAATATATTGTTTCATCTGTTGATGATATCATAGTCCAAAAACTATAAGCCAAAGCCCATACTTGAGTAGTCTGTGTTCGCTCATCCTTTATTCTCAGACTTGCAAAAGCATCTAATGGGGTTGTTATGGTTCCCCAGGCATCAATAGTAGTAGTTTTTGAAACATTCAATACTACTTTCATTGAATCAAAAGTAGGAATCGGGCTTGCAATTATTATTTCCTGGCTAAAATTATTAGTATATGAATCATTATAATTTGCAGGAAATCGAATGATCGTTTCCTTAGGGTCAAATGGAACTGCCACATAATCACCTAATTGAGCAAAATACATTACAACCCCTACTAATGAAAATTCTAAATTATCCCTGTAGAAATACATATACATATCTTCACCCAAACCAAATCCCGCAAAATTAGCATTCGGGAAATGGGTTGCATACGGGGTCCAGTCAGGCATCATAAACCACGTTGTGTCTTTAAACGAATGAGTCAGAGCTGAAAAATCCCAGCTTTGGTTGGGGCCTGCCTGGCCGGGTGTCAGTGAAGTGCCTAATGACGTATCGCTTCCCATAACTGCATAATAACCTGCATCTATCAGATCATTATTTGTAATTGTAATTTGTGAAAAACCAACTTGTATGGCCAAACATGCCAATAAAAGGAGTTTGATCTTTTTCATAATGATTAACTTTTTGTTATGCTAAATATACAAAAATAAATACTCATGAACAACTTTAAGTGCTGGTAAATTATTGGTATTCCTAAGAAAGTGCTATATTTGAAATAGGTTTACAGAAATCGATAAGTACCACATGAAAGTCGCCATAATAGCAGATCCTATAGATAACCAAAAGGCCGGCATACATTATTATACTAAAAATCTTATAGAAAACCTGGGAACCATTGACAGTGACATTGAGTATTTTGCTATTCTTCAAAAGCCACATCCTGAAATAAAAAACATAAACCAACAGGTATTGAAACCAAGGCCTTATATTCCTGTATATAAAGCCTGCAGGATATTTTACGAGATCCCTGTAATGCTGAAAAAACTAAATGTTGATATTGCTGTTGAGCCTGCACATTTCGGACCTTTCAACCTTCCTGAAAACATTAAAAAGGTAACTGTAATTCACGATCTCACTCCTATACTGTATCCGCAATATCATGTCTTTCATTCACAGTTACTTCAGAGGATATTTCTTAAAGGTTTATTAAAAAAGGCTGATCTTATTATTACAAATTCAGAATATACAAGTCGGGATGTAAATAAAGTTTATCCATTTACTAAAAATAAAACTGAATTCATTCATCTGGGAAAAGACGAAAAAATAAATCAGACCCATGAAACATCAGATATTCTTAATAAATATGGAATAAAAACTCCATATCTTTTATTTGTCGGAACCATTGAACCTCGCAAAAACCTGGATTTACTTTTAAAGGCCTTTGAATCAATAAAGAATGAAGGATTCCCAAATCTTAAGTTGGTTATTGTAGGGCAAAAAGGATGGAAAAGCAGATCATTCTTTCAGTTGTTGGAGAAACATCCTTATAGGGATAATATTATATTGCCAGGATATGTTGACAGAAAAGACCTTTCTGCAATTTATAGCGCAGCCTATGCATATATACAAGCTTCAAAATATGAAGGATTCGGCTTACCTGTGGTAGAAGCTATGAGTTGCGGAACACCTTGCATAGTTTCGGATGTTTCAAGCTTACCGGAAATTGGTGGTGACACTGTTCTTACTTTTAATTGTGATAGTGCATCTGATCTGGAAAGCAGGATAAAAGATCTGCTTCATAATCCTGAAATGAGAAACGAACTCGGAAAGAAGTCACTGCAAAGGTCTAAACAGTTTAGCTGGGAGGCTCATGCTAAAAGATTTGATCAACTAATGAAAAAGCTGATTACTGAATAATGAAAATATTATTTGTCCTAGAATTGTTCTATCCAAACATTGGCGGAAATGAAAGATTATTTCTCACCCTTGGAGAAACCCTTGTCAATAAAGGGCACGAAGTAACAGTTGTAACCACCAAATTCAGTAAAGACCTTCCTTCATCTGAAAGCTATAATGGGATCAATATCATAAGGCTCCCTTATAGAAGCAGGTTTGCATTTACTTTTTTCAGTGCTCCCAAAATAATCAAATACGCCCGGAAAGCAGACCTGATCCATACTACTTCTTATAATGCTGCCTTTCCATCATGGATTGCTTCAAAATTCACAGGAAAGAAAGCTATCATCAGCTTTCATGAAGTATGGGGGAAGCTCTGGTTCAGGCTGCCTTATCTGAGTTTAATTGAAAGAATTCTTTTCTATACCTATGAGCGATTTATCCTAAAGCTCAGATTCAATAAGTTTATTGCAGTATCAGATTACACCAAAAACTGCTTGATAAAAACAGGAATAAAAGCATGTAATGTCCATAGAATTTACAATGGGTTAAATTCTGAAGAATACACTATGGTATCTGCTAATGATGATGAAAGAAAAGAATTTACATACACCTATTTCGGAAGGTTGGGCAACTCAAAAGGAATTGATTTGCTTTTGAATGCATCAGAAATTTTCCTTAAAACAGATAACAGGAGACTAAAGATCATTAGCTCTGATAAGCCCGGAAAAATTTACAATGTGGTTCAATCCTGGATTAAAAAGAATAAGCTACAGGATAAAGTTGAGTTCATTAATCACCTTAATGAAAAGGAATTATTTAGGCAACTATCAGAATCGGATTGTGTTGTAATACCTTCTTATAGCGAAGGGTTTTGTTATGCAGCTGCAGAATGTATTGCAAGAGGTATTCCTGTTATTGTTTCAGGAAAGGCAGCTTTAGCAGAAGTTGTTTCAGGAAAGTTTATCAAAATGCATGAATTCAGCTCCACAGGACTACTACGAGCACTTGAAAAAGCGGAAAAATCGGATTTTGTGATAACAGCTGTAAGGAAGTTCTTACTTGATGATACCGTGAAAAACTATATGGAGGTTTATTTGGAATTAGGGAGATCTGGATTCTCTGGTGCCTAACAATCCTTTTTATCCTTTTCCAATATTTCTGATTCCGTTTTTTCGGATTCCGCATTCTGTAATTCCTTCAGCTCCTGTTTCAGTATTCCAATCTCCTGTGCGAGCGTCTTGTTCTTATCACTAAGCTTTGAAATGATAATAGAAAATTCAATAAGGATCAGAATAACAGCCATCAGGAGGATGAGAAACAAAGCGGCAGGAGGATATGCTATCCCTATCAGTTGTGCAATATAGTCAAGACCTCCTCTCCAGAATGAGAAAACGATGAAGATGATTGCAAAAAAGATCCACAGGAGGGAATATTCTTCTTTTATTCTCTTTCTTTGTATCAGAAAAAGGATTAGCAATAAGAACAATAAACTTCCCAGTATTGCTATGCTTTGGAATTGTATGCTTGCAATAATTGTAATCATTTGCTTTTATCTTGGTTTACAATACGTGATCTCATGGATGCCATTATCATTGAAAGCATGACCTTGAACATATAATACGGTCCTTTGGCAAGAGGTATTGAGGATATGCCTCCCTGTCTTTGAAGCATCTGAGCAAACTTCTCTTTAATTATAAAACCATTTCTTCCAAGCAATATCACCACTTCGGGTTCAGGAAAGTCTGTTGGGTAATTATCTGACAGGAATCTGATTGCCTTCCTGTTATATGCTCTGAACCCTGAAGTATGATCAGTTATCCTCTGATGAATAAGGGCATAAGAAAGTAATTCGAAAATTTTAATTCCCACCCGCCTGATTCTATCAGACTTGTACCCATCGTGCTTTATATTAAAGCGGGAACCAATGATCACATCCGCCTCCTTCTTCTTCAGCGGTCTGACCAGCTTAATAATCTCAGAAACCTTATGTTGTCCGTCTCCATCAAATTGCAAAGCAAACCTGTAGTTATGCTTGCGGGCATATTTAAATCCGGTTTGAACACATCCTCCAATACCAAGGTTTATGGGTAAATGAATTACAGTAGCCTTTTTTGTGGATTCTGCCAGTTGTCCTGAATTATCAGTTGAAGCATCGTTAACCACAAGTATGTCCCATTGAGGATAATTATCATATACTTTATGGATCAGCTTATCAATGTTTGCAGATTCATTAAAGACAGGAATGATAATAAGTACTTCTTTCTTGATTTTATTCAAAACAATATGGATTTAGTCTTCCTTTTCATTAAATCTGATCTGCTGACCATTAGCATCTTTGACTCTCCAGATTACAGTATCACGATTAGGATCAGCCAGCCTTCTTTTTAGCTCATTTACAAAATTAGGATCTATCTGGATTCCATGCTCCATAGCTTCTTCAGCATCGTTCAATGCCCTTTTATAGTATCTGTGCATAAAGTTAGCCTTCGACCTGTTAACAAGCAGTAACTTATCATCTGGATCAAGTTTTAATGCTCTATTATAATCCTTCAGTGCTTCAATATAATTTTCTGTAAGTTCAAAAATGATACCCCGGTTTTTGTAAGATCCGGCAAAATCAGGATTGATCTCAATTGCCATACTCAAGTCGTTTATTGCTTCAGGATATCTTCCAAGATGTCCATAACTCACTCCCCTGAAAAAGAACGGAATATCACTTTTCTTATCGTAATTAATATAAACACTCAAATCCCTGATAGCAAGTTTGTATTTCTGTAGATCAAACAATGCTATTCCCCTGTTTAAATATGCAGGATAAAATGCCGAATCTTCCTTTATTGCTTTATTATAGGTCAACAATGCTTCTTTGTAATTATCATCCTGTACATATCCATATCCCAGATTTGTCAGAGCCCTCACATTATCAGGATTATGACTAACACTGTTCTCCCACAACTTAGTCCAGGAACTCCAGGTTTTATTCCTTCCATAAGTTAATACTGTAAGGATAAGTAATATAACTATCAGGCTTGCAGATATATATTTCTTATATCTGTTTTCCATGATGTAGTATAAAGCACTGACTATTATAAGGGAAAATCCGAACATAGGAAGATACAACCTGTGCTCCATCATAAAGTCCCTGATAGGGATAATGCTTGATTCAACAATCATATTAAGTAAAATCCAGACTATACCAAAAGAAACAAGCTTATATCTTTTATATAACAGGATTGCAGCAGAAACTAATGCTGCATAAATTATCATACCCAGTACTTCCAGAAATCCTATTGACTCTGATAATAAGACAACATGGTCAACATCCTGTCCATAAGGAAGGAATAGCAATCGATAATAATTCAATGATACTTTAAACTGTGTTAAGAGATACTCCCACCTGGTGAATTCAGTTATCTCTCTGGGTAATTCACCAATAAAAAGAAGTGTCAGGAAGGCAAGGATCAAGATCCCAAATCCTGAAATAATATATTTGGCATACATCTTTCCTTCATTATTCCTGATAAAGAATAATTCCACAAAAAGAAAGGCTGCAGGAAAAGTAATCGCATTTTGTTTTGATAATAGTGCAAGTATCCCTGATAATCCTGCTAAAATCAGTAAGTATATACCTTTTTTGTTATTATCCTCTTTAACTATTGCAAGTCTTCCAATTGTATATAAAAACACCGATAACAGATAGAACATTGCTGCCATGGATGTCATTCTCTGAATTATATAAGTAGTCCCCATAGTTTGCAAGGGATGCAATGCAAATATCAGCGCAACAAACAGTGCTTTCCAATGGATCGCCGCCAGGTTTTTTCCAGGGTCTTTGGAAACAATCCTGAAAAGCACCCTCGCCAATAAATATACAAAGAAAGCGGCCAGGATATGTATAATAAAATTTACTATATGATAAGGTACAACTCTTTCTTCTCCGGGTGAATATTGCATTGCAAATGTTATAAATGACAATGGCCTTTTATTCACATTAAGCCATGTAGATGCCTTGCCAAACATTTCCATGCTCCTGATATTCTGATTCTTAACTATCATCTTCTCATCGTCAAACTGAAATGGCACCTTAAAAGTATTTGAATATGCAATCAGTGTGATTAGCAAGATGATTGCCAGTGAAAGCCATGCAAATTTCTTATTATTCCAGGCTTTTGATTTGATCTCTTTGTCTTTCTTAACCATAGGTTTCTGTTTATTAGACTTCAAAGATAAAAAATACATCTTTTTCTTCACTGCAAAATTCATATATTTGTGATACGCAAGTCGAAAATGCCGGGTATGATAGGAAATATAATAACACAAATCCTTCCTGCAAACAATAAGTATGAACGGATCTGGATTATTGCAAAAGCAGATTTCAAGCTTCGTTATGCTGATACATGGCTAGGGTTCTTCTGGACTGTAATAACTCCTCTGTTCAGGCTAATGGTGTATTATTTTGTGTTTTCAATGATCTTTACCAAGAAGCTACCTAATTATGGTTTGCATATTTTTTCAGGATTAATTGTCTGGATGTTCTTTATGGAAGCAAGCAAGAAAGGAATGGCTGTTTTAAAAAGCAAAAGGTACTTAATCGAAAACCTGAAAATCAACTCCCTTGATCTGTATTTTTCTTCTATGACGACCAGTATGATGGTTTTTGTGATAAACCTGACAGTATACCTTATTGTAAGCTTATTCTTCAGCACCGGTGTAAACTGGACAATCATCTTTGTACCACTGCATATTATCAATGTTTGCATTCTTGTATTTGGTGTGATGCTAATACTATCCACCATCAATATTTTCTTCAGGGATATCAGCAAATTATGGGATATGTTCCTTTTGGCTTTGTTCTGGGTAAATCCTATCTTTTATGCCAAGAGCCTGATCTTTGATCAATTTCCTATTCTTATGTATTTAAATCCTTTAGCTGGAATTATCATTAATACAAGAAATGGATTACTTAATGGTTTAGAGCCAGATTGGAATATTTACGCCTATGATATGGCATATTCACTTGTAGTACTTGGGATCGGACTGATAGTTTTCAGGATCTATTTTTATAAAGCTGCTGAGAAACTCTGATATGAAAGAAATGGAAACAGTCATTAAACTTGAGAATGTTAACAAAACATTCTACATACGCGATAAGAAGCAGCAATCGCTTTCAAGTGCGTTCAAAGGAGTTATTGGCGGTGGTAAACTCAGAAAGATAGAAGCTGTTAAAAATGTATCAGTGGATATAAAAAAAGGAGAGTTTGTTGGGATTGTAGGCGCAAATGGTAGTGGAAAATCTACTTTGCTTCAGATCATGTCAGGAGCATATCGTCCTGACAAAGGCGGTAAGGCTATGATCAAAGGTAATTTTATGAGACTAACCCTCGGAATGGGATTCAATGCTGAACTAACCGCAAGGGAAAATGTTTTCATCAATGCATCCATTATGGGACTGACCTTTAGGGAGATAAATAGGAAATTCAATAAAATTATTCGTTTTGCTGAGCTGGAAAAGTTTGTTGACACAAAGATTAAATATTACTCCAGAGGAATGAAAGCCAGGTTAGGGTTTGCTGTTGCAATACACGCCAATCCTGAAATATTATTACTCGATGAGATCTTCGGTGGTGTGGGTGATGAAAAGTTCAGGGCAAAATCAGAAAAGGTATTTAAAAAGAAGATGCTGGAAGGAAGAACTATTGTACTCGTTTCACATAATCTTAATGTAATAAAAGACCATTCGGAACGCGTAATGTATATGCATGAGGGAGAATGTCCGATTATCGGAGGACATGAAGAAGTGTTTCAGTATTACAAGAAAGCACTGAAACTCAAAGAAATGAAAATTGATAATTAGATTATAGATCATAGATTATAGATTATAGATCATAGATTATAGATGACCAGTGACGAGTGACCAGCAACAAGCGACCAAAAGCTTATTCTTTTATGAACAAACCTAATATAATACTAGCTTCTTATCCTCGCTCTGGCAATACCTACATGAGAAATATACTATTTGATGTCTATGATATTTTTTCCTGGAATAATATTGAAAAATACAATAATGCCTTTGAGAAGATAGAAATGCTGGAAGAAAAGGCATCAAGAAATAAGTTGGCAGCAGGACGATTAAAGAAGCTTCAGGACTTAAAATACCAGGTGATGTTTCCGGTACTAAAAACTCATGATATGCCTGACAAGGTTTTGCATCTGTGTGAAAAAGACCCTGTGATCATCTATCTGTTAAGAGATGGAAGGGATTCTCTGATCTCAATGGCTCATCACAGGATTGACATTGTTAAACCGGGATCGGATTTCAACAGAAGCCTGCAACAATCAATCATTGCTCCCCTGGGCAGTCATTTTGGAGGATGGTCGAAAAATGTAAAAGCATGGCGTAATATTGCACATAAGGTAATACGTTTTGAAGAACTGATTGAAAAACCACTGGAAACTATGGAAAGTCTCAGGGGAATCCTTGACCTTCCCCTGCCCAATAAAGCAAATATGCCAACATTTGATTCCCAGAGAGATGGAGGATCTTATTTTGGCGGACAATCAAGAGCAAACTATAGTGAGAAAGAAAAACTAGAATTTAATAAGAAGTTTTTCAGGAGTGGAAAGGTTGGAGGCTGGAAAGATGAAATGTCGTCAGGCACACAGAAACTTTTCTGGAAATTGCATGGAAAGGTTGCTGAAGAAATGGGATACAATAAAGATGGTAGTATTACTGAAATTAAATGGTCTGAAAAGTGATAGAACTGATCTCTATACATATTGCAAAAACAGGTGGACGATCCTTTTATGAGATTCTGAAACAACAATATGGTGATTCCCTGGACCCACGCTACAAAAGAGTGCATTATTTCCCCAGGAAAAATTATCACAACAAGCTGATTAACAGGATTCCTGAGAACACCAAAGTGCTGCATGGGCATTTGTTTTTTGAGCATGTTAAAGAAATTTATGAGAGATTCAATCCAAAGATCATTACCTGGTTCAGAGATCCTGTTGAAAGGGTTATCTCAAATTACTATTATCTGATGGGAAGGCTTAGAGAAGATGATCAACATCCCCAGTTTAAAAAGAAGGACTTCACTTTGGTAGAATATGCTCAGGATAGCCTGAAAAATAAAATGAGCAGATATCTCAATGGCATTGATCTTGAGGAGCTGTTTTTCTTTGGGTTCCTGGAAAATTTTGATGACGGAATTATAATGCTTTCTGATAAACTTGGATGGAAATATCCTATTGAGGAAGTCCACATTAATGAAAGTAAGGAAAGTGTGAATTATTCTGATATAGCAACACAAAGAAGCGATATAAATGAAGAGATCAGAGAGATCATCAAAGAATTGAACCAGGAAGATATTGAGTTATACAAAAGAGCCAGGGAACTATATAAAAAGAATCATGCTTAAGATCATTTCTTTACATATACCCAAAACAGCAGGCAGGTCGTTTTACCAGATACTTAAATGGGCTTATAAAGAAAAGATTGATCTCCCTCATAACAGAGGGAAGTATGTTCAGGAAGGAACATTCAACGAAAAAGAAATTGATTTTGATCAGTTCGAAATTCTTCACGGACATCTTTTTTACAGGCATATTGAGCATTTACATAAAAAATACAATTCAAAAATAGTAACATGGTTGAGGGATCCTGTTGACAGGGTAATCTCAAACTATTACTACAACATAAGCATGAACCTTGAGAAATCATGGAAAAGACAAGCAGAACAAAGAAAAGAAATGAGCTTGCTGGAATTTGCAAAAAGGCCTCAACGGAGAAATGTTATGAGTAAAACGATAGAAGGGATCAAGGCTGAAGATATTTTTTTTATTGGGATCACTGAACGCTTCAATGATGATATAATTAAACTGGGGAAATTGTTAGAGTGGCCTGAAGATATACCACAAATTACGGAAAATAAAGGAACACGATACTACAACAACCCTGAAATACCAACAGAATACAAGCAAATTACAGATGATATGAGGATGAATATTAGGGAGTTAAATTTTGATGATGTAAATTTGTATGAAAAGATAGTTTTTGATCATAGATCATAGATCATAGATCATAGATCATAGATCATAGATTATAGATCTTAGATTTTAGTTCGTAGGGGTGAATAATATATTGATAAGTTACAGATGGTAAAAGTCAAAAATAAGATTGAATTGATTTCAATGCATATTCCAAAAACGGCCGGAACCTCCTTAAGGAATATGTTAAAAGAGCATTACGGGGAGAAGCATGCTGTCAGGTTTGATATTAATATTACAACTAAAAGAATCGATATAGAGAACCAGGAGTTTGACAAGAATAAATTACCCGGAAAGATCAAGGTAATCCACGGTCATTTTTATTATCAGGATCTGGTTGATCAGCTTAATTTAGCAACAGACGTTAAGATGATTACATGGTTGCGGGATCCTGTTGACAGGGTAATTTCTAACTATTTTTACCTGTCTAAACGCCTGAAAGAAGAACTTGATGAAGAAGCCAGGGGCTTGAATATCCTGGCAAAAATGCAGAAAAGTCTTACCGAATATGCCAGAAATGAAATAAGCCGTAACAGGATGTATAAATTTCTGGAAGGTGCTGAGCTCAAAAAATTTCTGTTTGTTGGCATTTATGAGAAGTATAATGAAGATATGCTGGACCTGGCAGATATTCTTGGAATTGCCAGTCCTGAAATATTCATGCATAATATTACAGGAAGCAAGGAAAAAGTAAGCCAGGAAGTAATTGACGAAATAAAGGAATTAAATGCGCTTGATATGGACTTATACCAACAGGCATGCAAAATCAGGAATCTGAGAAAGAGTAAGCAGGAGTAAATATGATTTGGATAGCATCATTTCCCCGATCGGGAAATACATATCTTAGAAATATTTTATTTGAAGTGTACAGACAGGAATCAAGTACATTTCATATGGATGCAGATTATCCGCTGGATGCTGAATATGATAAATACCCTTTTGTAAAAACCCACCTTCTCCCCTCTCAGTTAAAACCATCCGCTAAGAGCATCAGATCTGTTTATCTGGTTCGTGATGGCAGGGATGCAATGTGTTCCATTGCACACCACAGAAAAGACATAGTAGCACCAGGCTCTGATTATTACGAGAACCTTAAAGCAGCAATAATTGCTGAAAGAGATAGCTTTTTTGGTGGCTGGTCAGCTAATGCAGAGGAATGGATCAGAAGATCTGATCTGATCATACGCTATGAAGACCTGTTAAATGATCCTATCGGTCAAACGGAGAGGATCAGAGCTATAGCAGATCTTCCTGAAGCTGATCCTGAGAGCTTACCTTCATTTCAGCAAATGAAATTTGGAATACCTCAATACGGCAGCGGTAAAAACAGGGGCATTACAGAAGCTGAAATGAAAGCTTTATCTGAAAAAAATTTCAGGAAAGGGAAAGCAGGAAGCTGGAAAGATGAAATGCCCGAAGAGATGCAGTATCTTTTCTGGAGCTATCATGGTGAGATGATGGAAAGATTGGGATACTCATGGGAAGGGGAAATGAAAGCTCTAAATCAGGACCTGGATTATGCCGTAAGATCCAAACTCGGACAAAAAGTAAAGCATAATAACAAATATCATGTATTGATAGAAAGCGATAAGCTGATCTCCCCTGATAATGATGGGGTGAAAAGATACCAGTCAGGCTTGATGAAAGCTTTATGGCCTCTCACTGATGATCCTGATCCATCCTGGAATATTGACCTTTATATAAAAGGAGAAATAAAAGCCCTGAAAGATTGTGAGGACTTGATATTTAGCAGCTTTAAAAATAAAGACCTCTCGCCTGGAATAGCAGAAGCTAAAGTTAAAAAATCATTTTTTCAACGATTTGAGGAATCCTTTGTTGGGGCAATTCCTGATAAGTTTGTTGCTTACCTGAATAAAAAAAACATCAAGGTCTTTCATAAAATTTATGACTTTTTTCGCGATTTATTCTTTGGATTTATCGGATTAATGAATCGCATAATTGGATTTGTATTCAGGATCATTTACCAGGTAAAAGAAGTTTTGACAGCTACCTTTTCAAACAGACAACAAAAGATCTTTGAGAAATATGACCTTGTTCACCTGCCTTTAATGCAACATTACAAAGCTTTTAAGAAATCAGGTAACTCTTTTATTGTTAGCATGCACGATCTGACACACAGATATTTCCCATCATTTCATACCAGTATTAATATTTCAAATGCTGAAAAAGGATTAAAGTTTATTAAAAAGAAAAATGCTGATATAATCGCAGTCTCCAAATCAACACTAAAGGATACACTGAAAGAAACTCATCTTCCTGAATCAAAACTACATCTGATCTACGAAGCAGCAGATAGCGATAAATTTTATTACAGCATTAATTCTGATGACAATAAAGCCATCCTGGAAAAATATGGGATCGCTAACAAACTCCCCTACCTCTTATGCCTTTCAACTATTGAACCAAGGAAGAACCTGGCAAACACTATCAAGGCATTTACTCTTTTATTAGAAAAGAATCCGGATCTTTACATTAACCTTGTAATTGCAGGGAAGAAAGGGTGGGCTGTCGACAAACTGTTTATGCACAATAAGCTTCTTTCCGAAAGAATAATATTCACAGGATTTGTTGATGATGAAGATCTGGCTGCTTTATTTTCTGAAGCCTGGGCCCTTTGTTATATTTCTTATTATGAAGGATTTGGCTTACCCCTTTTAGAAGCTATGAGATGTATGACAGCTGTATTATATGGCAATAACAGCTCCATGCCTGAAATCGTTGGAGAAGGAGGCCTGGCTGTTGATCCTGATAATGTGGAGGAGATAATGGAAAAGATGAAAATGATTGTAAGTGATGAAGGCTTAAGAGAAAAGCTCAGAAAAAAAGCATTAAAGCAATCTGTAAAATTCAGCTGGAGAAAGACTGCTATTGAAACGCTGGAGGTATATAGGAATGTGATTAATAGTGATTAATAGTGATTAATAGTGATTAATAGTGATTGATAGTGATTGATAGTGATTAATAGTGATTAATAGTGATTGATAGTGATTAATAGTGATTGATAGTGATTGATAGTGATTGATAGTGATTGATAGTGATTGATAGTGATTGATAGTGATTAATTGTAATATATTGTAGTTAATGAAAGAAAAAGAAAAGAAAATTAATTTACCTGAAATAAATATTGAGAGTACTATTTATGAAAGGTTTCAGGATGTAGCAATTGCTTATGGTGATAAGATTGCAGTTGATTACTTAAATAAGAGTATCACATATAAAGAAATTAAGAGGAAATCTGATCAATTAGCTTATCATCTGATTCATACTCTGGGAAAAGAAGCAGAACAGGTGGCATTCTTTATGGAGACAGGAATTGAACAAATCATCAGCATTTTAGGGATACTTAAAGCCGGGAAAACATACGTTGCCCTTGATGTAAATTTTCCTTCGGAACGAAATATATATATGCTGGAGGATTCTCAATCTACAGCCCTGATAACAAATAATCTCAATGCTTCACAGGCAAAAGCGATTGTTCATGATCAAATCTTAATAAATATTGATCAGATTCTTGAGCAGAATGAAATTGAAGAGGTGAAAGCAGAATGTAGCCCGGATACCAATATGATGATCGTATATACATCAGGATCCACAGGAGAACCAAAGGGAGTTGTACATACACACAGGAATATACTTCACTTCATCAAGCGTTTTAATAAGCTAATTAGAATTTCTTCAGATGATAACTTTTCATTTTATTACTCAATAAGTTTTTCTGCACATGCTATGCAGATAATGGGTTCCTTACTCAATGGAGCAAGATTAAGTCTTTATAACCTCCAAAAAGAAAACTTTAGCGATTTCTCATCATGGCTCAACAAGAAGGAAATCTCAGTAAACCTGATGATCCCTACTGTTTTACGCCAGTTTATGGCTACTCTTAAGAAAGATGAAAAGATAAACTCATTAAGAGTATTGTTGTTTGGAGGTGAAACCCTTTATAAATCAGATGTTGACAAAGCATGGAAGCATGTGAGGAAAAGTTGTGACATATATAATATTTACGCCAGCACTGAAGCTTATTTATGCAGAGCTTATAAACTCAGGCCAAATACAATTATAAACAGTAATATAGTTCCCATTGGCTATTCCATTGAAGATTTTGAGATTGAAATTGTTGGAGATGACGAAACAAGAAAAGATCCTAATAAAATTGGGGAGATGCAGATAAAAAGTGAATACATTGCTTTGAGATATTGGAATAAATCTGAATTAACATCCAGAGATTTCGCCCAGGATGGGCAAGCCAGGATATTCCAATCCAATGATCTTGCATACAAGCAATCAGATGGCTGCATTGTTCATATAGGCAGAAGTGATTCAATGGTAAAGCTGAGAGGATACAGAATTGACCTGGGTGAAATAGAAAACCTCATGATCCAAAATACAGAAGTTAAAGATGCAGCAGTTGTGGTGAAGGAAAACCAACATGGGACAAAACATATTGTGGCCTATATTATCCCCAGGGCAAGCAAACAACCTGACACCAATTATCTCAGGATTGCTGTATTGAGAATGCTTCCAAGTTATATGGTTCCCTCCTATTTTGTGATCCTTGATGCATTGCCTAAAAATGAAATAGGAAAGACCATCAAAAAGGACCTGCCCGATCCTGAATGGGACAAACATGCTAACGGAAGAGATATTGTTGATCCAAAAAACACTGTACAGGAAGAACTTAAAGAAATTTTCGAGAGAATACTGGAAGTACCTCTGATCAGCATAACAGATAATATTATGGAACTAGGTGCTGACTCGCTCAGGCTATTTGTAGCATTTGATGAAATTGAGAAGAAATACGGAAAAAAACTGAATATTGATGCGATTGTGGACAACCCGACTATTGAGTTTATCGGTGGGTTGATAGAAGAATAGTCGCAAGGGGCAAGGGGCAAGGGGCAAGTCGCAAGGGGCAAGGGGCAAGGGGCAAGTCGCAAGGGGCAAGTCGCAAGGGGCAAGTCGCAAGGGGCAAGTCGCAAGGGGTGGGTTGCTGGTATCTGGTATCCGGCATCTAATTAAAATACAAAAGCGAAGAAATGAAACTACTCAAACCAAGCAATATACAGAAAGTTGTAAAGTTTATGAACACTCCCAGGGCAGGAAAGTATATTCCTTACGGCTGGGGATCGAGGAAAATATTAAAGTTCCTGGAAAGTGATTATGCACAGAAAAAACATTTCAGGGGTCGCATGAATCTTTTTAAGGAATTTCTGACCAATCTTGACAATCCACCACCAGCAGAGAGTTTCCTCCCTGACTTACTGGTAAGCTCCTTTTTAAAACCATGGAGGGCTGCTGCCATATCGCATATAAATGCAAAACAATTTAAGAAATATGTGAGAGTTCATGGCCTGGAAAAGCTTGATGAAAGTTACAAAAAAGGAAAAGGAGTAATAATATTAAGCAGCCATTGGGGGTTGGCAGAAGCAGCCATGCCTGTATTTCCAATGTTAGGATATACAGATTTCCACACAGTGGTAAGAAAAAAGGGTACGGAATCCATCAAGATCTCCGGGCTGAAGAAAAACATGCAACCCAAGCTGATCATATTCAACGATCATTCAAATGCTGAGCTTTTTAAATCACTTTACAAGGCCAGAGAAGTATTACAGAATGGTGGAATATTTCACATACTGGGAGATGGATATCATGGAAAGAGCTCAGTAAACATGAATTTCCTGGGACGAATAAGAGGCTTCAGGGGAAGTTTTGCTGAATTAGCCCTTAGCACTGAAGCAAGGGTACACACTATATTTGTTTCTATTGAAAACGATGGTTCTCTTGATATTTATATTTACGATCCTATAGATATGGGTGATGAAAATACTGACAGGCAGGAGAGGATAGAATATATGGTAAAACAATATGCATGCCATCTTGAAGATAGATGGAAAAGAGAACCCCAGCATATAAACTGGGGTTTTATGGAGAAATACCTTCGTCAGGTCAGACAAAGCTTATCGTAACGCGTGACGCGTTACGATTTGAATTTTCACTAGTGAAAATTCAGATCAAATGTCCAGCTGGCATACCAGAATGCTCCGATCTGAGGCATTGCATAAGCCTGAATATATTCATTACCCAGAATGTTTGAACCACCTATCCTGAAGATAGAATGGATCTTAGGAAATGCATAGTTTAGCTGTATATCTAATGTATTATATGCAGGAACCGGTCCGCTTGCAAATACTGCTTCCCAGTAATAATCATCAACCCATTTCCAGTTGGCAACAAAACCTAGGTTTTTGTATACCTTATTACCTCTGAGTCCAAGATTCACCTTATGCTTTGGAGTGTTAAATCCCGGAATAACATCTTTATCAATTCCGGCTGAATCAATATTACTGTATGTATAATTCATATAAGCAGCAATCTTTTCATTCAGATAATATGATAATCCAATACTTGCGCCGTAAGTATTAACATCCTGATTTACATTGGTAGCTACACTGAATTTCTGATAATTGCCAGCCTTAATAGCATCGATTCCACTCTGTTGTCCGGCTTCACCTGTTCCCGGACGTCCAACGCTCTTGTAGGCAATAAAATCAGAATACCTGCTATAGTAAGCACTGAAATCAACATATAACTTTTCCATAAAAATACCATTGTATCCGAATTCCAGTGATTTCACCTGTTCAGGCTTCACGGCTGGAACTACAGTAGGCATTAATAATGTTGAGTCAAAATTATTTGCATAATAAGCATCTATTGAACTCTGTGTATAGCAATTACCAAAGCCGTCAACATTACCTGCTACTATATCCCTCCCACGGTTAAGATACTGATATTGATCTGTTAATGCTGGGGCCCTGAATGCAGACTGCCCCGTCAACCTGAAATTATGATTTCCTAAAGTTGTTACAACAGCCAGCCTCGGAGAGAACTGCAAATCGTAATTTTCGCTCTTATCAAGGCGTACAGAAGCATATAGTTTCGTCATGTCATCTGAAAGATGAGCAATACCTTGTACAAAGCCTCCATATTCACTGACATTGATAGTTTTGTCAGCATCATCATAAACAGTACCGTTAGAGTTAGGGCTTGTATTTCTGTATGAAGCACCTACGTTCAGATCAATTTTTTTGAAAGAATATTCGTACATACCATCAATATGATAAACTGTAGTCTTGTTAATATAATGACCACCAAACGGAGGAGGATCCTGCTTGATCTTCTCAAATGCAGTGTTAAAAGCTTCTGTTCCGGGCTCCAACCATGAATCAGCAGCAGCTGTTGATCCTGCAGCAATAGCCTGACTTATCTGAGCTGGAGTTAAAGCTGTTGTAAAACCATTTGATAATGTCTCAATTTCATTTACATAGGCAGGAAGGAACATGGCATCTACAGCACCCAGGCTGGCAAAGCCAAGGTTCATACCAACTCCATCCATTGAAAATGTATTGTTTGTATTATCCATAGTCCTGTATGCATGGAATGTAAACCCTTTACCCTTAAACTCCAGCAAATGCAAATCTTTGCTAAATCCTTCCAGAGGAGCCCTGTTATTACCCATATATAATGCTGTGCCTTCTGAGTAGCTATAGGCATATTTTACCTGTATATCCTTAGAAAAACGGTAGTAAAGAGATCCTGATACTTTAACATTATCTATATTGCCGTCAAAAAGATCCTCTTCTGAATAACCTGGCATCATAACTTTCGTAAATGGTGCCACGCTAGGGTTAGCTCCCATATAAGCCATAAAACCAGCATAAGATGGATCCTGTAACATACTTCCCATTATTTTGGATTGAATTCCAGGATTTGCAGGAGCTTTACCATACATCCAGTCTGATTGCCAGTCGTGTGCTTTCATATAAGAACCCACAATCTTAACACCCAGTTTATCATTAAAGAAAGTGTTTGCAGCCCTGAATTGTGCTTCCATAAAATCCCTGTTTCCACCTTTAAGCTGCACAGCTACACCAGGAAAATCCCATGGATCCTTAGTTTCATAGCTGATAACACCTTGCATGGCATTGGGACCATAGAGTGCTGAAGCCGGTCCTGAAATCACCTCAATATTCCTGATGTCGATATCAGAAACCCCAAACATATTGCCAGGTACAATGTTAATGGTAGGCAGCTGGTTATCAACACCATCAATAAACTGCACTACTCTCAGGGGTGCCGTAGAGTTAAATCCACGGGTGTTAAATATCTTGAAACCAATACTATTGTTGATCACATCAACATCACGAAGGTTGCCAAGATCCTGGAAATAGTCTCCTGAGGAAGCATTTTCGATTTGCCTTTCATTAACTTTCTGGATTGTTAACGGGGCAGTACGGATATTCTCAGGAACCCTGGAAGCACTGATCACAAATTCATCGCCCATAATCGCAGTGGGTTCAAGATTTATAATTACGTTTTTATCTCCGGGGCTGGCTAAAACCTCAATATCTTTATAGCCTAAATAAGTTACCTGTATGGTAACCGGATCAGTTCCACTCACTTTAAGTTTAAAATAACCATTGTCAGCTGTAACTGTTCCTTTTTGAGTTTCTTTAATAACAACATTTGCTTCTGCCAGGGGATCACCGCTTTGTTTATTATAAACAAAACCTTTAATCGTTTTTTGCTGAGAAAAAGCAAATGATGTTAAACACATTAAAATAATAATTGTTAGAATTTTCTTCATAGCATATTGTTTTGGTTAAAAATTTCAGTTATTAGTTTTTATTAGAATGTTTACTCCATTTTCATGTCTTTTCACTACCAGGGGAGTATTTACTTCTCTTTGATCGTCCATATAAATCCTTCCCCTGATACTTTCTTCATCTAAATTTTCAAGAGCATTTCTTATTGCTTCCTTATTATTACCATGTTTGTATATCATTTCTGCAAGATATTTCCCTATTGAATACCCGTATATACTCACCCAGTTGAGAGGCTGTCCGAAAACTTCCTCAGATCTGATATTAATTTTGTGATATTCTTCGGTGCTTTTGTCTACATCAATTTCAGCAAATACAATCCCATTCCCGGCATCACCAAGGCCATCCCATATATTTCTATTATTAATGGAAACAGTTGTAAGAACGGGCATATCCTTAGCCACTTCTTTGATCTGCCTGCATGCATTGATCATTGCAGCTCCCCTTCCAACCAATAGTACAAAATCCGGATTATCTGAAAGTATTTTGTTTATTTTCGTCCGGTGCTCCATCTCACTGACTTCGAAAACCTCGCCAGCATCCATGCTTCCTCCAAATTCAGTAAAAGAAGCTTCAAAGAATCTTCTTGCATCCAAACCAAAATCATCATTAATCACCAGTGAGGTTCCATAATCATATCCTGCATTATTAAAGGCATAATCAGCGATTAAAGGCATATAATTTGATTCCCTAATGAAGTCTCTGAATACCCAGTTTAGATCTCCTGTAATATCCTCAGCACTAGCAACTGTTGCTATCAATGGAATTCCGGCGGAATTAATTATCTCCTTTGTTGCTTTAACTATAGTAGTATAACAGCTAATGACAACACTGACATTGTCAACATCAATAAATTTTCTGGAAATACTAACAGCCTGTCGCGTGCTTAATTGGTTATCTTCATAAACAGGATTGATAGCATTTTTTTTGCAGGTATCATTATAAACATCCCAGGCAAGGTCCAGGCCTTTTTTCAACTCAACACCCCAATCCGCAGCTTTTCCTGATAAAGTAAGGTTAATGCCAACAGTAATAATATCTGATTTTGTTTTTTGTGAGTTATTGCAAGACACTAATAAACATATTATTAGCATAAGTAATAATGCTTTCTTAATCATCTTCACCTGGCTTTGGTTGAAGCAAGTTTAGAAAGAAAAAATTAGAATATTGCTAAGAGATTATAGATACTAGATCATAGATACTAGATCATAGATTATAGATGCTGGGTGCTTAGTAATTGCGTGCTTGTGACCTGGCGACTGGTGACTGGCGACTGGCGACTGGTAACTGGCGACTGGTAACTGGCGACTGGTAACTGGCAACTGGCGACTAATCAATTCTGCAGTTCCGGGTTTCAGTGGTTCCAATCAGACAAATCTCCTCATTCTCCTCCATTCCGATTATCAGCCATCCATATTGCCGGAACATATTTTTTGTGATCATGAAGTGCTCAACGCTGTGAAGTTCTTTTTTAGTAATTTTAGACTTTCTATATTTGGCAAGATCATCTTTTACAGGACTTATCCATTTTCCTATGGCTACATCACTAATATTAAGTATCCTTCCAATATTTCTGATACTTAAACCCTCAAGCCAAAGATGAATAGCTATCCTTTTGAATTTGACAGGAAGTCCCCTCTGGTCAACCGTGAAATGATAATTGCACAACTTGCATTTATAACGCTGAACTTCATTTATCAATCCCGATTTAACGATGTTATCCGACTTGCATTTAGGACAATCTTTCATTTATCTATATTTTGTTTGCAAGATAGGAAAAAAATAACTAGATCATAGATACTAGATACTAGATGCTTGTCAGTGACCAGTGTGACCAGCGACTAGTAAGCAGATACTAACTTCTTATCCCGCAGTATCAGTACCCTGGTGCATAGTTCTTCCATAACATTCTGATTTTGATCAATCAGTATCAGTGAGCATGATGTGTCATTAATATAATCATTCAGGAACTCTGTGATCATTTTAATGTTATTGGGTGAGATCCCGGCAAAAGGTTCGTCAAGTAATAAGAGAGAAGGCCTGGATACCAATACCATGGAGAGTGCCAGCAGGTTACGTTCACCCCCACTGAGGTTGCCGCCTTTTTGTTTCAGGAAATTATGCTGATCTACATTGATAATAAGACTTGAAAGGCGGTCAATGATATTTTGCAATGAATTTGCATTACTTCCTTTTACAGCAATTTCAAGGTTTTCTTTCACACTAAGGTTTGGGAAAACGACACCATCCTGGATAAAATATGCAATCCCTTGCTTTACATATTGATAAGCAGGAAGCTGAATGATGTCAACATCATTGTAAGTGATCTCGCCGCTCACAAAGGGAGTAAGCTTCATAATTGCTTTTGCAAATGTAGATTTCCCGGCACCATTCCTCCCTGTAATGGCTATCCTCTCTGCTTTTTCCAGGCTGAGGTTTACATCCTGTATTATTGGATAGTCCTTCCTGTATCCAGCCGTAAATCCTGAAATTTTTAACATAATGCCAGGTACTCCTTTTTTACAATTGGGTTATTCAATACATCTTCCGTGTTGCCTGAAAATACGATCTTACCAGACGACATATAATAGCATGTCTTCACGTATTTCTTCACAAATTCCATATTGTGCTCAACCAGGAAAACACTGATTCCTGAAGATTTCATTTCTGTTATTATGGCATCTATCATCTGATAATCTTCTACATTCATCCCTGAAGTGGGCTCGTCGAGCAAAACCAGCTCGTAATCCCCAAGCAATAAAGAGATCAGGTTTAATATCCTTTGTTCAGCATAGGATAAAGAACTTAAATTCTGATCCAGTTTTTCAAGCAAACTATCACTACCGATCTTAATCAGCAATAATTCAATATCAGCCGACATAGAAGCAAGACTTTCTTTATACCTTCTGGAAGCATAGAGGTTAAAGAAAGGCTTCTCCAGAATGAATTCATTACAGGATATCAATAGATTCTCTTTTACTGTAAGATTAGCAAACAAACGGGTTCCCTGAAATAACCTGCCGATTCCAAGTCGTGCAATATCATAAACTTTTTTCTTATCAAGAAAAACATTGTCTGTAGAAGCATTGTATTTAACACTCCCCTTTTCAGGAGATAAAAACCCATTGATAATATTCAGAAGGGTGGTTTTTCCGGCACCATTACCGCCTATCAGGGCCGTCATGCTGTTAAACTCAACATCAACACTCACACCCTTGAGAACCGGAATACGCTCATTGGATGAATGCAACTCAGCTGCAAAGCTTTTCCATATATTTTGTATTTCCAGTATCTTTTTCATATCAATCATTTTCCTGTATTGAAAACATCCTGTTACCCCTGTAAAAAACAATTAATATCAATAGTAATCCGAGAATTATCTGGTTAACTGCAGCAGCAACATCGTCTGGAATATGTATAAATCGCAGGATCTCAGGAAGGAAAACCATAAACAATGCTCCATAAACAGCACCCCTGATCTTATGAGTGCCTCCCAGCAAGACAGCAATAAGAATAAAAATAGATTCCTGAAGGTTGAAACTATCAGGATCAATGTATGTCATATAGCTGGCATAGAGATAAGAAGCCCATCCGATAAAAGCACTCGAGATAACAAAAACAGAAATTTTTATCTTTCGTGTGTCTCTTCCCAATGCATTCAGTGAGAGCTCATCATGCTGCAAAGCCTTTAACATTTTACCAAACATTGAGTATTGCAGTTTATAGAATAAGAACATCAGGCATACGGTAAGAATAATACTAAGTAGAAAGAAGGTAAATTGTCCTGAAATATCAACAAAAAGAAACACCTTTGGAGAAGGTATTCCCAGGATTCCTTCTGACCCACCTGTAACTGCTTTCCAGTTATATAAAACTGAATAGACAATAAACTGAAAAGCCAGGGTAGCCATAACAAAATAATCGCCTTTGAGCTTTACAGAAGGGATAGCAATAATATATGCGAGAAGTCCGTTAAAAACCATCACAACAATAACAGAAGGCAATAAAGGTAAGCCCAGTCTTAGGGTACATAAAGCTGTAATATATGCTCCTATACCGAAGAAAGCAGCTTGTCCGAGCGAGATCTGATTAGCAACCCTGATAAGCAGGTGAGATGAAACAGCAAGGATAATGTATATCAATGCAAAGTTCCCGATATTTAGAAGGTAATAAATCATAATTATAGCTCCCTTCTCTTTTCAGGAATGATCCCTCCTGGTTTATAAAGAAGAAACACCAGCAAGACAACGAAGATCGAAAGCACCACCCACTGGCTATTGATAAAATATCCTGTAACAGTTTGCAATACACCAATAATATAGCCCCCGATAACCGGACCTTCAAGCCTTCCTACACCACCAATAATCAGAGCTATAAATGCATAAATGAAAAATGGCAAGCCGGATCCCGGATTAACGCCAATATCAAATGAATTCAGGGAGCCAACGAAACCAACGATCAATCCTGATAAAATAAACACATTAAGCCGGATCTTATTAACATTCAGTCCCAGAACTTCTGTAAGCATTGTATTATCACGAACAGCTTTCACAAGCCTAGAAAAACCACTTCTCCTGAATAAGAAAAGCAATGTAAAAAGGAAAAGAACATAAAGGATGAGGTACAACATCCTGTTATTGTTCAGGTCCATGAAATTAATTTGTATCAATTCCGACTGGGTAATGATCTTAGAAGAGTTTCCCCATATCAAAACAATGATATTTTCAATAATTATAAGCAAGCCTATTGATGCCACCATAAGTGGATGTATGCCAAGCTTTCTCTTAATTAACGGTTTATACACAAGCAATTCACACAACAAACTAACGAAAGCTGTAATAATTATACTTGAGATAAGCGAAACCACAAATGGCCACCCCTGGAGTTGAAAAAACTGATAAAACAGATACCCCGACAAAGAATACAGTGCTGCATACACAATATGGAATATACGAGTAGTGTTATATACCAGAGCAAACCCCAATGCAAGTACGGCGATAATACTTCCGTTAATGAGAGCGTTGAGGATGTATTGCTGGAGCATGGGATTATTTTTTACAAATGTAAAAAATAAGGTGACGCGTAAGGCGTGATGCGTGATGGCTTTTTTTTTAACTTTGCATTAAACAGAAACAAATGAAAAAACAAGCACTTATTTTACTTTTTACAGGACTACTACTCCTTTCATTTATATCCTGCAATAAGAAGGTTAAGGAAACAACTGAGAAAAAGGAAACAACAACGACAAAAAAGAATAAAGATCGCCCGCCCACACAGGATGAGATTATCATGACTGATGCCATAAAGCTTGTAAAGGCGAGCTGTAATACTCAAAGGGCAAAAATGGAATATCAGAAAGACAAGAATAACTCTTTCAAAAAGTTAAAGTTTACGAACTTACGTAAACACAAAAATGAGATTTCATTGGAGATGAAACAGAAATACGATAACAATCCACAGACGAAGAAAATGTTTGAGGATGCAAAGATAAAAGCAAGAGAGAGTTTGCAAGAGTGTGAAGGACTGAAAAGACCGGATGGAAATCAATAGAATTAAGGATTAAAAATTAAGAATAATAGCTAAAGCTATCACCTGGCGACTGGCGACTGGCGACTGGCAACTGGCAACTGACAACTGGCTATTATTCACAATTTCGTATATTAGCAATATAACAATACAACATTCAATACCATGAAAAACCAGAACATCATTACAACAATCCTTGTATTAGCAATAGCAATCTTCTTCGTTTCATGTGGCGGAAGCACAAATCCTGAAGCCAGCATGCAGGAAGATGCTGAAAATTATGTTAAGATCAAATGTGAAAACCGCATAGAGTTAAGCAAGTTTGCAAGCGACACAACTATTTCAAAAGAAGAGCTCGATTCTATCCGCAAGATCTTTAATAAAGACCTGAAAATAATCCGCAACAAATACATCAGCGACAAGGAGCTCGAGCAAAAATTCAATGATGCGGTGATAATTGCACTTGAGACTGTGCCTGAATGTGAGGAGTTTGCAAACAGAGATGGAGTTGGCAAGGAGAGGAAATAGCTTTTAGTTCCTAAATCGTGACGGGTGACGCGTAACGCGTGACGGAATAGAATTTAAGATTGAAGATTTATTACTTGATCTTTCGTCCTTCAACAGTCTTACATTTTCTTTGCAAATAATAGGATTATCTGTATCTTTGCAGCCGTTTTCAAGATATTCCGGTCGCGTAGCTCAGCTGGATAGAGCAACAGCCTTCTAAGCTGTCGGTCGCAGGTTCGAATCCTGCCGCGATCACAAGAGAAAAAGCCTTATCGCATAAGCGATTTGGCTTTTTTCGTATTAGAAAACTAAGAGCTCGCTCTTATGTTTTCTGATGCGGAAAAAGACAATAGACGAGCGTAGCGAGGATAGGCTTTTTATCTTGTTAGACCCACCCCTATGGATCAACGAAGTTAATCCTGTTTTATGATGAAGGATGAAGGATCAGATTGAAAATTAAGAATTGGTTTCTTTAAAAAAAAATTTATTCTATAACTAATTAATTCTTTATCAATTTTTCTGAAAATATTTTATCTCCTGCAATTATGCGTATTATATATAAACCGGGAGAAAGATTTTCCCCATTTATTTCAACCTCATGTTTTCCTTTACCCAACTTTTCATATCTGTTTAATACATTAGTACCGTGAATATCAAATAAATCAAATCTCACATTGTTAATTTTATCAATTCCAAATGTAATAGTTGTTTTATCTGAAAAGGGATTTGGATTTATTGAAATTTTTGAATTATTGTCACTATTCTCATCTAATCCATAATAACACATCCATGCTTTGGAATAATATATTTGCCAGTGACCATTTCTAAATGATTCCCAAGTCAGGTAATTATACCAACAGTAAGTTGTAAACCACTCACCAACAAAGAATTTTGGATCTCTATTTATGGTTCCAGAATTTGAAAAATTTAACATATTCAAACTACCAAAGTATTCTGATAAATAAATCTCAGCACCATTACTATCAGCCATAGATGCTGATAAATACATATTATCATACATAGTTGGCCATTCCCCAATGGCAGAAGGATCAAATGGTACATCGCTGCTTAGATTCGCTACGATAAAATCATTGTCCCAGAATGATTCCTGTATCACAATTCTCCAGCTACTGTCAATAAATGTTGTCCAACATGGCATATAATATAAAAGGGATATTGTAGGATTTTTACTATCAGTGCTATCATAGTATATTTGGGGTTCACTCCATGAATCGTATGATACAGATTTTGAACTTTTTAATATTGAGTGAACGGAATCATTTTTTTGATATAAAGCAATTAAATCCAATGAACCCAAATCCACAGAAACAACAGGATTGCTGCAATTTCCGGAATCTATCAATATATCATCTGAAAAACCAAAGCTGTTAAACTTATAAATATTTTTAGCATATAAATCATCATTGTTTATCCAGACCACACTATTTATGTTATAGCCAGGATAAGCCCACACAGACTCAGATCCTATTTCGAATTGTACATCGTCATCAGGATTTTGAACGAAAGGTTCAGGTGCAGTAAAACTACCATCTGCCAGATAAACCATATAATGAATATCTATATTTCCAGGCTCATTGGTTTCATATAATAGGAAAAATATGGTGTCGGAATAGTTGTTATAGATATCTATCATCAACATTTTCGGATTAGTATATTGAATGCCGGGATTGGAGATAACTATCTGTTCTTCCAGACTATCCAGCAAATTGTCGAAATATATTGCGCTTGACAATGTGTCTGTTGATTTTTCCCAAACCAGGTATAAATCATTAGAATAATTGATTCTGCTCGTCAATATATAAGGATTAGTGTTGTCAGTCAATGAATCCGTAATTGGTTCAGGATCTGTCCACTCATAAAAGCTTTGTGAAACAGCTCTGTGTTTCATAAAAAACACTAAGCAAACGCCAAAAAAACACAAGAATAAATATTTCATTAATTTATTTTTTCATTCTTTAATAAACTTCAACCAACTCTTACTATTTCCAGAGTATAATTCTATTATATATATACCTGAAGTGAGCATTGATACATTCACCCTATTTTCAATCCGATTTTCCGTTTGTAACAATTGTCCGTGTATATTATAGATTCTAACCCCATTCAAAGTTTCTTTGCCAGTATAAGATATGTTCAATTCATCCTTCACAGGATTGGGGTATAATTTGAAGCCTTTTTTATCAAATTTAGCATCATGAATATCAACAACGATCTCTTCCCCACATTCAACACCATCCTTTATAAAATAATTGATCTCATATAAATAATCAGATCCATTTGGACCAGTTATATAGCTGCTTTCACGATAAAGACCAAGTCCATAAACATATATAATCTCACCTATTGGAGGAGTCCCATTTGTATCAAATTCACCCCAGCAATTATCTTCAGCGCAATACACTAAGTATATCGGACTTTTCTTGTGAGTCCATGCAGAGAAATCGCAATAGTTACCCCAATAGAATTGCCTGCTCCTCAATACTTCCTGTTGATTTATTTTATTGAATGGTATTGTTTCAACTGTTTCATACTTATAATATTTTAGGCTTATAGTATCCTGTATTACATAATTAGTGTCAACATTATAAGTAACTCTTTCAACTGTATAAAATATTGAGTCCTGAGTATCATTTCGTTCAAGGAAAGTGTGTTTAATATAATCTGAATGATCCCATGGAGATGGGTATCCGAAGGAGTGAAACCTATCTGTATACTGAATAACATCACCAGGCTGGTGATCGTATAGATTTTCATTATTCATACAGCTAATGCCAGCTTGAGGATTAATATTTCCAATAAGCTGGATGGGTTGCAATACAGCAGGAAAAGAATCAATCCTAAAGAAGCCAAGCATTCCAAAATCCTTTCCAATAGTGATATTCTTATTATTCAAAGGAGAATTTATGACCTGCCCTGATGTATTATAATGCAAGATCTTATAATATTTTAGTGAATCCTGGAAATTTAGAATATAAGAAGTATCATCTCCTATATATTTCATGTAGAATTGTTGGTTAACATCCTGGAAGATCAAGGATGAATCCCATAATTGCAAATCGAAATCAAAAATCACGGTATCTTCCTGAATAGTAAAGAATTTATACTTGTTAAGATTATCATATACAATCCTGTTACCAAACCACAAAGGCCTGTCTTGTTTGATACAGTATGGACCTCCCCAGAACACGCAAGTATCAGATTCAAAATATTCACCCAAAGCTGTATAATTAAAATACACAGAATCACTACCTGAAATTACAGCAGAATCTAAAGAAATTCCACATGTACTGCTCACAACAGGACTTGTAGTGAAAAGCTTTATTGATGATCTGTTAAACAACTTATACTGTTGTCCGAACATTATCAAAGAAGGAAATAAGAATAATACAATCAGAAGTCTTTTCATCAAGTTGATTTGAATGGCAGTATTAATTGTTACAATCAAATTTAACAAAAAAGAGAGAGTTTTCCCAGCTAAAGAGAAAATAATTATTACATTGTTAGGCTTAAAGGATAAAGGATAAAGGATAAAGGATAAAGGATAAAGAATAAAGAATAAAGAATGTAGAATTGAAGATGGAAGATGAGAATTATGGATTTGGAATAAAGAAATTAAGATTATGATAGAAATCGGACAATACAACCAACTTAAGATCCTTAGAAAAACCAGTATAGGTTTGTTTCTGGGAGATACATCTGGCAATGAAGTGCTTTTACCTAATAAATATTGTCCTGAAAGATTTAATATAGATGAAGAGATAAGTGTTTTCGTTTACCTCGATAACGAAGGACGCAAGATAGCAACAAACCTTATCCCCAAAATCCTTCTGCACGAATTTGCTCTCTTAAAAGTAACTGCTGTCACAGAAGTTGGAACCTTTGTAGACTGGGGAATGGAGAAAGAATTAATGGTCCCTTTCAGGGAACAAAGGCAAAAAATGGAAGAAGGAAGATGGTATATTGTTTATCTGGATATAGACCATAAAACCAACAGACTTATTGCCAGCAATAAAATCGATAAATTCCTGCATAATGAAAATCTGAGTTTTAAAAAAGGTGATGAAGTAGACCTTGTGATCTGGAAAAAAACAGATATGGGATTTTCAGTGATCGTGAACAATGCGCATGCAGGATTGATCTTTGAGAATGAAATATTTCAGGAGATCAATATTGGTGATAAGATGAAGGGCTATGTTAAAAAAATGCGTGATGACAATAAAATTGACATATCACTTCAGGCTTCAGGATATTTTAACATCAACGATAAAAACGCTGCCACTATCTACGGTGAACTTATGAAAAATAAAGGCTTTCTGTCCATCACAGATAAAAGCTCTCCTGAAGAGATCTATTCCATGCTTGGGATAAGCAAAAAGGCTTTTAAGAAAGCATTAGGTGCTTTATATAAAGAAAGAAGAATTAAGATACTTGAAGATGGGATTAAATTAATATGATTGAACGAATGACCGACGTAAAGATTGAACGAAGTGAAGGTTTGGTCGTTCCTGGCAATTTAATCCATTTTATTATATGCAGGTATTTCTTATTTTATTATTAACTTCTCAGTTAAATTCCCGGAGTCGGTTATTAAAGTGACTAAATAAACTCCTGGTGCAAAGTCTCTGCAATTCAATTTATAGTTGCCCGCCATTTTAACGCCCAAGGTAATTTGCTTTAGTTCTTTTCCATTTAGGGTGGCAACTGATAAACTGGCTTCCTTTTTCTCTTCAAGTTTATAAGTTATTATTGTTATTCCATTTGACGGATTAGGATAAACTGAAAACTCTTTATTTAAAGAGGGTAACATATTATTAATATCTGAAAAGTCCGTATATTTCAAAATAACTCCACTAGCTCCAACAGCATACCCAATATTTGAGCTTGGGAAGTAAATACCTCCTATACGATTTTGCGGTATTGTTTCAAGCCCCCAGTTATTACCCCCGTCTGTTGTTTTAATTAGCGGGCCTACACCGGTTGGGTCAGCATCAATAGCAAAACCCAAGTTCAGGTCAGCGAAAAATATCTTACTGATGCTATATCCTGTTAATATAGATTGCCAGTTGTTTCCTCCATCATTCGTTTTATATATTGCACCATCACCATATATCCATCCTCCTCCTACAAATCCATTATCCTTATCAAAGAAAAAAACACCTGACATTTGCCAATCTCCCAGGTCAGATTGCGTCCAACTAGTTCCCCCGTCAGTTGTTTTAAGAACAATACCATCAGTTATTGTTGCATATCCATTATCAGCATCGGGAAAAAAGAAATAACTAAGCCAACCCGTCCCTGAATAAACAGTGTCCCAGTTCGTTCCTCCGTTAGTAGTTTTTAAAATCCAACGGTTTGAATAATAACCTTCACCAAAAGAATAAAAGCCCGTATCTGCATTAACAAACCATATTCCACTGCCATATCTGTTTGTAAGGTTCAAACTAATATCATTCCAAACATTACCACCGTCTGTTGATTTCAGAAGAGTTGTATTATTAAAAGCAGCAGCTGCATAAGCGGTATTTTCGTCAACAAACTGAATAGCACCTAAATTATTTGTAATTCCGGAATTTTGAGAAATCCAGTTAGCACCACCATCAGTTGTCTTTAAGATAATACCATAATTCCCACATACTAAACCTGTATCGTTATTAATAAAGGATACATCCCACAAAAGGCTGTCAGTATTGCTTGTTTGCTGAGTCCAGGTCTGGGCATTCAATGTTTGATTAGCTAATAAAAGGGCTAATAGCATTATACAACTAATTAGTGTTTTCATTATTATTATCTCCTATTTCATTAAGTTTAAACCAAAAATAAGCTTTTTTGAAGGGAAATGAAAGACATTACTGATATTTCTGTTTCTTGCATTTCTCCCCTCTCTTTTAGGAGAGGGGCCGGGGGTGAGGTATATTAAAATCATCTATAGACAAATACTTCTATTGCTTATGCAAAACTGAAGTTATTCTATAATAAGCAATTCCTAATGCTTAATAAATTTTATATTTTGAAATCCCTGTTCAGAAACTGCCCTTAATATATAGCTTCCTGACTTAAGGTTATTAATATTCAAAGTTAGTTTTTGAATGTTCTTTGCTTTATTAACTTCCTTAAGAATTCCATCTTTTATATTAATCAACTGTAGTTTAAAATAAGCCCCCTTTTTAAACGAAACATTTAGAAGATTAGAAGCAGGATTTGGGAAAACATATACTTCAAACTGTTTGTCCCGACAGAAAATATTGACAGGATACTGATATTCGTAAGCGCCAATATCTATGATATCCTGTACTATTCTTAGATTTCCTGCAAGGTCTAGCTCAGGAATTGACAATCCACTTGTGTCTGGATTCCCTGCATTGATACATGGCGAATTTATCCCAAGCTCATAAGGATCATCTCCTGAAAGCAAGAATTGAGGATCAGTATCAATATTATTTTCATAATGGCCGTTATAAACAACCGTATCTGCAAGTCCAAATGCTGCAACTCCACCTTCAATATCTGAGTAAAAGAAATCCGGGTCGGAATTTGCATCCAGAAATACCTGATCTCCCGAAGTAACTGCAAAATTTGAATATAGAATAGTATTGTAAATTACGGGGTTTGAGTTAAGACAAGCTATACCACCACCTGCGCCAGAAGGGCTAATTGCTTCATTAGACACAATTGTATTATTGACAAGCAGGATTTCTGAATTCTCGAAATATGCTCCTCCTCCATGCCAATCCGCCTTGTTATTATAAAGTAAATTTCCAATAATGAATATATCTGTTGATAATATGGTATAAATACCACCACCCTCAATGCATTCAAATCCATTATCCGAAATTTTATTATTCAGGATGGTGATATGATCGCTCCTTAAGATATATATTCCTCCGCCAAAACCACAATTATTAGAATAGTTATCTGTAATGAAATTATTACTTATTAAGATGTGTTGTGAGGAGTCAATATAGATGCCGGCACCTGAGGTTACTCCATAACCACTACAAACCATATTGTATTCAATGCAGTTATTTTCAATTTGTACATTAGTGGAGTTATTAATATAAATACCTCCACCTTTGTAAGCCATATCATTATTGCGAATATTATTATTTATGATTTTTGCCGAGGAATTTTCAATAACAATGCCCCCACCTATTAAATACCAATCACTATAGGAATTATTAATTATATGGTTATTCTCAATAAGTGGTGAACTTCCATTTATATAAATTCCGAGTCCTTGCGATTCCCACTTATATGATTTATCTAATGGCCCTGATGCATTTGTTATAGTAAACCCAATTAAGCTGGCATTGTCAGTCTCCCCGTTTACAAACCTTACCAGCCTGTAATTCTCATGGTTTCCATCAATAATGGTTTGGGAGATGTATGAGGTATCCTGTGTAGTTAAAAACAAACTGGCTAACACTATATCCTTTCCTGTAAAATCAACAATTTCGATATAATTTCCAGGGTAAACCAGGACTGTATCTCCGGTATTTGCATTGTTAATACCCTCTTGTATGCTACTATAATTTCCTGTACCATTTTGGTCGACTATGATAATATCCCCAAAGAGGAATGTGGGAATGATTATTAACAGGATAGTAAGATATTCTATGGCTTTTATTTTCATACAGTTTTGTAGTGTATTTTATATTATTTCCTATTCTAACGTACAAAAATGGTCTTGACAATCCCATGATCAGTAGTGTGTTTTGACTCGGCTCCAACATGATCATTCCATACTTTCATTTCTTTGAACGACCATAACTTATTACGAGAATAAGGGTAAAACTGTTCACTAAATAAAATATGATCAAGAGTATCCTTGATACCATGATGTTCATGTGTATAGATACTATCTCTAATTGATCTGAAATTCTGCATAATGGCGCTCGAGTATAATCCCTTGTCACTTGAACTCGCAACACGGCTAGCATCATACAGGCGATAGTTTGCCTGAGCGGTTACAATAGACAGAGCATTACTTGTCACACTGTCATTAAAGTCTCCAAGTGCCACAGCAGGAATATCAGTTTCTCTTAACTTATTGCTTAAGATCATTCTTAAGGCAGTTGCCTCAGATACTCTTCTGATTGTTGATAGCGCATCTCCGAGAGCTTGAGAGTGCAGTTTTGTTTTTTCAATTTCTTTCTCTTCATTGTCTAAGCGCGTTGGAAGCTTTGATTTAAGATGTGTAGCAAAAACCTCAATATTAGGGTCGTCAGTAAAATCAGGATGCTTTACGGACAATTGTAAGATTGAACGCGAAAACCTGTTGATAACAACTTCAATGTCATCATCTTCATCCACCACCGGGCTACTGCTATGATCTATTTCTCTTTTTATCAATCTAAAACTATCTGGAAAGTTTTTATATACTGTCACCTGCTCCACAGTTAGAGGCTTTTTTACAGCAGCAGCAACTGCTATATCATACCATTCATCTTTGATAAAAAACAAATTATAATCGTCTTGAAGATCAGCTTCTTCAAAAGCTTCTTCAAGACATTCCTTTGACCATAGTTCTTGAAATGCAATGACATCGGCATCTAATTCCTTTAACATATGACCAGTCCACTTTATTTTATCGTTATACTGATCTTGAGTATATTCATTGTATCTCCACGGTTTATTTGGTAATTGAAGATTGTACAGGTTGAAACTTGCAAATGATAATGTGTGTGCCATAATAATTATTTTAAGTAAATATTTTGATTTCGGTCAAATTATTAGTCCTCATAAAAATACGACAGGCAAGTATGAGTAGTAATAAGATCACGATCTGCTGCTTCATCGGGATGGACTTCGATAATATCATCTTCATCAATGAATATTTCATCCACACCCAGTCCGCCGTTAATAAAGTCCCTGCCAGGTCCTCCACATATTTTATCATTACCCCACCATCCTACCGATCCCCATGAGTAGGTGTCGCCATAGATGTCATCATTACCCGGACCGGCCATAATGGTATCGTTGCCTCCACCACCCAGGATATAATCCGCGTCGCCTTCATCATCAATGAAAGGTGAGTCGCCATAGATAAGGTCATGGCCGGCATCACCAAAAATATGATCGCTGTCGCTGCCTCCTGAGAAACCGCAATGGCTCAGGTTTCCGTATATTTTATCGTTACCGTCTCCTCCATATATAAAATCATCCCCTTCTTCGCCAACCAGGTAATCATTTCCCGGTCCTCCTGTTAACACATCTTTCCCTCCTGTACCTCCGGCTGGCGGACTGCCGCATCCAAAATCTCCAAACAGAACATTGCGTGTATCGGGATCGTCAATACCAAGCAATCGATCACTCCTACCCATGCCAACAAGCCAGAAATCATTAAAATCCCAGTCAGGATTGCAGGGATGCAGACGATTGCCATCTTCACAATTAATAGCCCTTGCAGTTCTTCTGATCTGGTTTGGCTGATCATTTCCAACAATACCTATATCAAAGCCCGGCCCGGCTACAACAAACCTTGCTAATAGTGCCGGAGGGGATACATCTTCATTATAAATAGCAAATACATCCTCCTGTATAACTCCATCTACCTCTTCCATGCCATAAACAACATCTCTGATTCCTGGTCCCAGTTCATATTCAAAATCAAGGCCCAGGGATTTTTCAACCCCTTTGCTCCTCTTGTCTGCCACTTTCATGATTACACCGAATTGATCACTCATAATTACAGGGATAACGTCATCTTTAAATTGCTCGTTGCTATACCCGAACAGCTTCAGCTCTCCCCCACTCAACAATTGGTATTTATCAATGCAGTCAAAGGAACCGTTTTTTATGGTCCTGTATGTAAGACCTTTCCTGTTCTGAAGAACCAATACAAAAGCCGTATACTTTTTTTCCGGTTTTGATTTGCCTACAATGCTCTTACAAAAATCATGACCAGCGATTGCAACAAGGTATGGCTCCTCCTGAATACCATCGCTCAGGCAAACAGCCATTTCGCCATTTTCTGTCCTTGCAAAGCTTAGCACAGGATTGTTTAGCTGTGCGATCTCTTCATCCAGGTCTACTTTACAAAATTGACCATTAACCGGATTCCACATGCCTTCAATACGTTTTGCTGTTTGTTGGTTCTGCTCATGGTGATGATGTGCACAACTCACCATAATAATTACCAGGCAAAGCACAGCCAGCTGCTTTACCATGAAAATTGTTCTTTTGTTCATAATAACAGTTATTTATTAATTAATGAATTAATGTTTTGGTCAGCTAATAAAGACAAAAGATCGGTATAGCTATTGCTGCCAATCAATTTCCTTTTGGTCGGATTTTTATCATTTTGAGGAAGAATAAAGGTACGATTATAAATATTGGAAGTCAATAGCAGCCTCTGGCAACACGGTTATAATAAAAAAGATTGGACAGATTGAAATAGATTTGAGTGCTTACAGTAGATTAAAGTATATTAAAGGGTGTTGGAGTAAATAAAGTAATTAGAGTAATTAAAGTCAGTAAAGTTTGCATGCTGCACCAACTTTCTGCAACATTATTACTCTGTGCCCCTGCGCCTCCGTGGTTATCTTCTATTACTCTGCACCTCCGTGCTTATCTTTTATTTCGCTCCCGCTTACGATCATGCTCGCTCAGCAGTATCTTTCTCAACCGGATAGACCTGGGTGTTATCTCTACATATTCATCTTCACCCACATATTCCATGGCTTCTTCGAGGGAAAATTTTATTGCGGGGGTGATAGAAACCTTATCATCAGATCCTGAAGCTCTCATATTTGTGAGCTTTTTGGTTTTGATAACATTGATCACCAGGTCATCGTAGCGGGTGCTCTCTCCTATCACTTGTCCTGCATATATTTCTTCACCGGGATCAACAAAGAATTTACCTCTGTCCTGAAGCTTGTCAATTGAATATGCTATGGAAGTTCCTGTTTCCATTGCTATTAGGGCACCGTATCTTTTACTCAATATCTCCCCTTTCCAGGGCTCATATGCTTTAAACCTGTGAGAAATAACGGCTTCTCCTTCAGTTGCAGTCAAAACAGGATTGCTCAGGCCGATCAATCCCCTGGCGGTTATCTTAAACTCCAGGTTGATGCGGTCGTTCTTGGTTTCAATATTCAGGATGTCTCCCTTTCTCTTGGTAACGATCTCAATTACTTTTCCTGAAAACTCTTCAGGAACATTTACATTGAGTAACTCTACCGGCTCGTGCTTATATCCATTGATCTCTTTCACAACAACTTTCGGCTGTCCGAGTTGAAACTCATAACCTTCACGCCTCATGGTCTCCACAAGGATTGACAAATGGAGTATGCCTCTGCCGTATACTAAAAGTTTGTCAGGAGAATCTGTTTCTTCTACCCTTAAGGCAAGATTTCTCTCAGTTTCTTTAAACAACCTGTCTCTCAAGTGTCGTGATGTGACAAACTTCCCTTCCTTCCCAAAGAAAGGTGAATTGTTTATTGTAAAAAGCATACTCATGGTTGGTTCATCAACGGAGATAGGCTTCAAAGCTTCAGGAGTTTCGATATCCGTAATGGTATCACCTATATCAAAGTTTTCCAGTCCCATAACCGCTACGATCTCTCCGGAGCGAACTTGCTGTTTGGTCTTTTCTTTACCCAGTCCTTCAAAAAGATATAATTCCTTAACAACAGACTTATGTATAAGGCCATTTCTCTGTACAATAGCAACATGATCTCCCATCTTAATGCTTCCTCTGTGCACTCTACCCACGGCGATCCTTCCTGTATATGAAGAATAATCAAGCGAGCTGATCTGTAATTGCAGTATGCCGGGATTTTCTTGGGGTGGCTCGAAATAATCAATGATCACGTCAAGCAGATAGGTAACATCCTGAGTTGGGTTATTCCACTCAGGACCCATCCATCCCTGCTTTGAAGAACCATAAACTGTTTTAAATTCAAGTTGTTCCTCAGTAGCATCCAAAGAGAACATAAGTTCAAAAACAGCTTCATTGGTTTCTTCAGGATTGCAGTTTGGCTTATCTACTTTGTTAACCACAACAATGATCTTCAAACCAAGTTCAATGGCTTTTTGTAAAACAAAACGAGTCTGAGGCATAGGGCCTTCAAAGGCATCAACAAGCAACAGAACACCATCAGCCATATTAAGCACACGTTCTACCTCTCCTCCAAAATCGGAGTGACCGGGAGTATCGATGATATTGATCTTCGTTTCTTTATATCTTACTGATACATTTTTTGAAAGAATTGTGATCCCCTTCTCTCTTTCCAGCTCATTGGAATCCAGGATAAGATCCTGCACATCCTGGTTATCCCTGAAAAGCTTCACCTGGTGTAAAATCCTGTCGACAAGAGTTGTTTTTCCGTGATCAACATGGGCGATTATTGCTATGTTGCGTATTTCCATAATTGTTAAATGAGGCCGCAAAGATAAGGGAAAATTTGATGCCGGATGCCGGATGCCGGATGCCGGATGCCGGATGCCGGATGCCGGATACCAGTTACCAGGAACGGGATCAGAAACATGGTGCATAGTGCAAGTCTTTGCATGAGATATTCTTTTCATGCGATGGGCGCTAAGCTGCTACGCAAAGAATGCTAAGGGATTTTGAATTTGGAACACTCTTCTGGAGACGAACGTTATCGTATTAACATGATAAACATAATATTATTTGTGCTTATATAAAAATGAAAATTACTTATATTTGGTATTTCTAACATAAAATAATAATCATATGTCAATATTTAGTTTCGGGGATTATATTGAAGGGAATAGTTATAAAGTACTAAATGAACGTGTTGTACGTGCCGCATCGGGTATCATGTTGCTTATTGCCTTCATAGCTTTCACTTATGGATTTATAATTGGAGAGTATATTGTGCTTCCTTACCTGATAGGTTTTATGGCATTGAATTTTCTGATTGCCATAACAATTAATCCGAAGTTCTCACCTGTTGTATTTGTCGCATGGCTAATAGTGCATAAACAAACTCCTCTTCCAATAGGCGCTGTGCAAAAAAGGTTTGCATGGACCCTTGGATTTGCTCTGACCCTATGCATTTTTATCATGTCGTTTTTTCTGATTAAAGATGTTAGCTGGTTTGAGCCTGTTTGCTTCTTATGCCTGATATGCATTTCACTCCTTTATCTTGAAACGGTTTTCGGAATCTGCGTGGGCTGTCAATTGTACCGCTTGTCCCTGAAGCTAAAGATCATTCCTGCGCCAAAGGAAAAACCAAACTGCATGGGGAATGCCTGTACGACTGATAAATAACCCTATGAGGATTACTTTTTTTTTGAGTCTTTAATTTGCTTTTACTCCATTGATCTTTCACATTCATCATTTAAAGTACTTTGATTATATGAAATTTGTTTAATCGTTAATACAAATTAAAATCTAATATTATCCCGGCCCAAATCCCGTCCTGTAATATCCTGCATTCATGGAGCCGCAACATGATATTTATCCAAATTGTAAACAAAAAATATTGAAGGGTGATTGGTAAACTGTGAACAGTAGAATGTAAATTCAAATAATAATTTCTGTAAAAATCATAGTTTTTTGGATAAAACTAATCAAACCCATTCTCATGAAGAAAATAACTGCAATCTCCTTTTTGTTTGTTTCACTTTTCCTATTTAAAACTTCAGAACCAGCACTCGCTCAAAATGGAATTGACACACTGTCAACAATAAACAGCTTTGCTCCTGTTGAGGAATTCTATAAAATGGATTATTCAGGGGATTACAGCCAGCTCCTCGATGATATGGATGATCTTATGACTGGTACAGACAATCCCTTCGATGATTTCAAGTGCAGCCTTTTCACTGCCTTAGCAAACCCGGACTACCAGACAATGGGAAGAAATTTCGACAATCCGGACAATGATGTATTACTGGCAAGATACAGTATACAGTATGCAGTATGCAGGAAAAGATTCGCATGCAGCAAATTGCAATGGACGGCAAATAGAAATTTATAATCTGTTCGGGAAAAGGCTTATTCATATTCCTGAACCACCGGAACACAATTATAATATTGATGTAAGCAAGCTTCCCGGTGGGCAATATATCCTAAAGTATACAAATTCCCACACAAGTATTTCAAAGAAACTTCTGGTAATAAGTCCTTAATTCAATGTTCGGCATCCGGAGTCCGGCATTAAATATTTCAATATATTTACAGTGTTAATGCACTTTACATTTTCACATTAAACCATTACCCATGAAGAAATCACTCATTCTATTATGTATCTTTTTCATATATTTCACATCTTTTTCCCAGCGAATTAATCTCTCCCTGAATCTTGACAAAGGTTCAAATTATAAATTGTCGAGCACTATTAATTCAACAATTAACCAGGAGGTAAATGGTCAGATAATGAAGATAGAAATGAAAACAGAAGGGCTAATAAATTTTCATGTTGACAGCATCCTGGAAAACCAGTATTGCATGAGCGTTCAATATGATATGCTTGCAATGGAAACAACAGTCAGGGGCCAGACCATGAGATATAGTTCTGAGAATGAGAATGTAACGGATATGATGTCGAAACTCTTATCATCTTTAACAAAAGAAACATTCAACTGTCAAATTAATAAGAATGGCAGTATAAGCCAGATCACTGGATTGGAAGAAATGTGGGGAAATATCATTGACAGCTTACCAGGGATCAGTGGAATGGATAAAGAGAAGCTTGGGCAGCAACTTAATAAGACGTACGGTAAGGAGGCTTTTAAGAGCTCAATCGGGCAAAGCACCTATATTTTCCCTGATTACAGTATTAATATAGGAGAACGATGGTGGATTGAAAGCCAGATAGGTGCAGGGATCATACCGGCTAAAATGGAATGCGATTATGTGCTGGCTGAAAATGCTGAAGAATATTATAAAATATTTGGCAGTGCTTATATTCAAACCGATAAAGAGCAAAGTTCCCCGATGAACGGCATGGAAACCCAATATGATCTCAGGGGAGAATACAATTCCGAAATAATTGTAAATAAGGAAAGTGGATGGATAATCGCATCGCAAAATGAATTCTTCCTGCAGGGGGAAATTTTCATCTTACCTAACAACCAACTGCCGAATGGAATGAAAGTACCATTCAGGATGAACAGTGTTAGCAATATAACGTCAAAGTGACCAGCGACCAGTGACAAGCGACCAGTAACCAGTATCTATTTTATCAGGAAAGAAATATCACTGCCTACCTCGTAATCCACAGCTTCTTCCCCGAACTTCATATACACAAGTGGCCTGCTTCCTATAAGTTCAATCTTATCACTATGAACTTCCAGCAGGGTCGCTTCTCTTAATCCTATAACAGGCATTTCACGGTTTACCACCATAAATTCTTCAAGGCGTTGCTGGCGTGTTTCACCACCATGGCCTTCAGGGTTTACGTCAAGATAGTGCGGATTGATCTGGAAAGGAATCAGGTTCATGCAATTGAAGCTTTGAGGCTGGTATATGGGCATGTCGTTGGTAGTCATCAGACTTGGACAGGCTACATTACTTCCTGCACTCCATCCCATATATGGAATACCCTCTTTTACTTTCGCAGCAATAGCTTCCATAATTCCTGTTTCCTGCATCTTGCCAACCAGGTGAAACGTATTCCCTCCTCCTACTGCAATGGCTTCTGCTTCATTAACGGCTTTTACCGGATCGTTGTGTTTATGTACAGAATCTATCTCAACTCCAAATTCAGAAAAGACTCCGGCAACTCTTTGCTCGTATGCATTATATGATGCTTCAAGGCTTTCCTCATCAAGCCCAACACCAGCATAAGGAACAAAAAGCACTTTTTTAATTTTAAAGCTTTCCAGGTAGTTCTTAATATAATCTTTTGGCCAGCCAAGATAGGCTTCCCCATAATTCGTAGAGTTGCTTATAAGTAGTAAATGCATAATGTTAACAGTGTTTATAATTTGAATTAGTAAAACTATAAAAAAAGACCGAATCAGAAAAAAAATAACATTAGAAATCGTGCCGCGTAACGAAAAAACACATTGCAAGCAATGTGTTTTTTACAGTGCCCAAGAAAGGACTCGAACCTTCACGAGCATTCACTCACTCTTGGTAAATTCCATCAGATATAATTTTAGGCAAAAATATAAATTATGTA
>CAZDWF010000013.1:12471-45785 GCA_964508895.1 uncultured Bacteroidales bacterium | reverse complement strand
ATACAGACTGTTTCCTTCACCATCCTCCGGCCCTTCTCCAATTTTGATGTCGGCAAGAATGCTCAGGTCTTCCGCATCATACACAACTACATTATTGGTATGATGGTAGATTATCACTAATCTAAGTCCGTCGTCAGTATATTGTACTTTATAAGGAAGATCAGCCTCAGGAAGTATTCCGGGTTCAACGCTATCCATCTGGGTAGTGAAGCTGTTTGAATTATCAAAGGAACCTCTTTTAAAAAGTTCCCTGGGTGAAAGCATGAATTTATTATCAAAAGTTACATCTTCCGGAATTATTCCGTCTTTGAAATGATGGATATAAGTTGTATCCGGTAGTTTTAATGTGATATATGCCGGTTGCCCGGTTTCATCATTTAAAATGTTGACTTGTTGTGAGAGCAATGAGGATGTCATCATACAGCAAAGTAATACAAGAGTGACTAGTTTTTTCATCGTTTTGGTGGGTTTAATGAGCAAATTAAAATAAACATAAAGATACGAAAACAAGGCAAAAGGCAAAAGTCGCAAGATGTCAGATGATTGCTGATTCCAAATTCCTTATTCCATATTTTTGATTTGGTGCGCATAGCCATTTGCACCAAACAAATCATTTAATCTGGAATCAGCAATCATTACGCCTTCGCTATAGTTCCAGCTCTTCTCCCTCCCTACCTGTAGGGAGGGTTGGGGTGGATTACGGAATAATATTTAAAGTACATTAAAAGGCGTTTGGAGTAATTAAAGTAAATTGAAGTAATTAAATTAATTAAAGTATTTAAAGTTACTTGCGACTTGCATCTTGAATTAATCTTTTTTAACAATCTCCACATACAACCATTCCACCTCATCTTATGTCTCTTTTATGTTAGATAGCTGAACCACTTATCTTTTTACCAAAAATCCCTTGATTTTTGATTATTTAGTATAGTTTTGCTATGCATTTGAAAACATAAAAAACTTATCCTGAATTAACCGGTTAAGCCTTATTACAATACATCAAGTATGAAAAGGATATATACTACACTGCTTGGAATTATTCTAACTGTTTCACTTCTTGCTCAGAGCGGATGGAGAGACAAAGAGATGGAGGTAAAAATATTCTATAACGGAACTCAGCAATACGAAACATTAAAGAACCTTAATCTCCAGGGTGAATACTATCAATATCAGGCTACGCTCTATCTTACTCCGAAAGAGCTGGCCTCTGTTGAAAATCTTGGATTAAAATATGAGATTCTGATAAAAGACCTGAATGAATTTTCCCAAAACTTCTGGCAGGATAACAACCGGGCCGCCTATCATTCATACCAGGAAATAGTTGACCTTGCTGATAGCCTCGCCACTAACTGCTCTGACATCTGCATGAAAATCCTTTACGGATTATCTTATGAAGGAAGAGAAGTGGGAGCACTCAAAATAAGCGACAGCGTTACTTTTGACCAGGCCGAAGCTGAAGTATTTTTCGATGCAGGGATTCATGGTAATGAGATCGGCGGACCGGAAAATGTGATCCGCTTTGCCCGCCATCTCTGTACCGAATACGGCATCGATCCAGCTATCACAGACCTGATAGATAACAGGGAAATATGGATTCTTTATATGGTCAATCCTGACGGCAGGGAAAATGATGTAAGATATAATGCCAATGGGGTTGACCTGAACCGCGACTGGGGATATATGTGGGATGGTGAAGGAAACAGTCTGTATCCATATTCGCAAGACGAGACGAGATACCTCAGGGAATGCATGTATAATAACCAGTTTGTAGTACATACTACATACCACAGCGGAACCGAATATATCTCCTGTCCTTGGAGCTATAGATATGAACAACCACCTGACCACGATCATATCCAGCACCTTGCCGGAATCTATTCCAGTGTTTCAGGATATGCAAATATGCCATACGGTCAGGGATCAAGCGGAATGTATCCTATCAACGGAGCCACCAAAGATGGTAACTACGGAAGCATGGGATCCATTTCATGGTCAATGGAAATATCCAATGATAAACATCCTCCTGCAAGTCAGATCATGATGTATTATAACTACAATGTCCCTTCCATGATTGCTATGATAGAATATTCAGGATATGGAATCGAAGGTACTGTAACAAATTCTGTAAGCGGTGAGCCTGTTGAAGCAGCTATTTTCGTTGATGAACTCTTCCCGGTTTATTCAGACTCTACAATGGGCGATTATCATAAATACATCACTGCAGGAACCTACAATATTACTGCTGTGGCAAATGGTTATGAATCCCAGACAGCCTTTGGAGTCAGTGTTCAGGACCTCGCTGTTACGATTACTGATTTTGCTCTTGTTCCTAAAGACACAGCTCGCATGTATATTTACAAACTGCCCCTTTGCGTTATTCCTAACAACAATTACGATGACGAAGGCAACACAAAAGCTATTATAGGTGCTCCGGATGGCATCAATTATTCCCTGGGCAAGAACGGATATATTGTTATCGATATGCAGGAACCTATCCCTAATACTTCTGGGACCGATATAAAAATTTATGAGGGTGATGATTCAGAAGAGGGATATACTTTATATGCCGGACAAAGCATAGATGGTCCATGGTACTTTGTTGGATATGGAAACGGCACCCAGGAATTTGAACTTGACCTTTCAGGATTATCAGAAGCACAGTTCTTTAGAATAAAAGATGACGGAAACGGTTCTGCCAGTGGCAATGATGCAGGGTTTGACCTGGACGCAGCAAGCGACCTGGAGCATTTCTATGGTACTTCTATTGTAATGTACAGCAACCATCTCAACGATACCATAAGTGGTAACGGCAATGGCTGGGTTGATATTGGTGAAACAGTTGACCTGGTAGTTGAGATCGGAAACAATGGGAATCTTATTGCAAATAATACCATTGGAACCCTGACAAGTACATCTCCATATATTACGATCGACCAGGCTACAGCTTCCTATGGAAACCTTTCTCAGGGCCAACATGCAGTTGGAACCTATACTTTTACTGCAGATCCTTCAACACAAGGTGGTGAGCTGGCTGAATTCACTCTAACTATTCATGCAAATGGAGGTTTATACAGCATCACTTTCCCATTCCAGTTTTATATTGGCAAAATTCCTATTCTAATAGTTGACCTCGATGGAAATTTGAATTCGGGTACGGTAATGGAAGAGGTTTTTCAGGATATAGATCTTACATACGAATATAAAAACCAATTCCCATTTGGATCTCTTGATATATATGAATCTGTATTCGTTTGCCTTGGAGTTTATGACCAGAATCATGTGCTCACTTTGAACGAAGGAACTATGCTTGAAAATTACCTTAACCATGGTGGTAAACTTTATATGGAAGGTGGCGACACATGGGCATACGATAATGAAACACCGGTCCATCCATTATTTGGAATATATGGCATTGATGATGGTGAAGGAGACCTTGATATAATTTTAGGACAGGATGGCACTTTTGGTGAAGGGCTGGAATTTGACTATGTGGGAGATAATGCATACATAGATCGTATGACAGTGAATGGCAGTGATGCTTTCGCTTTAATGAAAAATCTTATGCCATCATATATTAACTGTATTGGCAACGACCCAATTGGTTACAGAACTGTAGGAAGCTCTTTCGAATTTGGCGGAATTGAAGATACTGCAGACAGAGAAGAATGGATGTACAGAATACTCGAATTCTTTGGTGGAATTATTACCGAGATAGATGAAAACCTTGCTGTTACAGACAATAATACAGAAGTTAATTGTTACCCGAATCCATTCAGCGATCATGTGAGCTTTAAGTTTGAACTGAAAAAAGAATCTGTTGTAAAAATTAACATTCTAAATCAGCACGGACAATTGGTCAATACCATCCTGGATAATAATCTTAATTCAGGAAATCACACTATTAGCTGGAATGCCAAAGATATGAACGGACGAGAATTAACTAATGGAATTTACTATTACAGACTAACTATAAACTCTGTCACTAAAGACGGAAAGCTTGTATTCATGAAGTAGGATGAAAACATATATCTTCATATTGATATCTCTTTTCTTAAGCATTTCCTTGTTCTCTCAAAACGGATGGAGAGATAATGAAATGGAAATTAAAGTATGGCTGGATAATAAATCTGATATTGAATCATTCTCAGAACTAAAACTCGGCTGTGATTTCTATCCCGGCCATGCAATAGCATACCTTACTCCTGAAGAATTATCTAAAATTGAAAAAATTGGATTAAAGTATAAGATCAGAATCTCAAACCTGAATGCTCATTATAAAGGTTTCTGGGATAATAAAGCTTTGTATCATTCATACCAGGAGATTATTGACCTGATGGATAGCCTGGCAACAAATTTTCCTGATATATGCCTTAAAAAAGTTTATGGAAGCAGTATTGGTGGAAGGGAAATGTCTGCCTTAAAGATCAGCGACAGTGTTCAAAACGATCAAAATGAAGCTGAAGTTGCTTTTAATGGTAGCATCCATGGTGACGAGATCAGCGGAGCTGAAAATTGCATTCGCTTTGCACGACATCTTTGCATAAGCTACGGAAGTGATCCTGAAATTACAGATCTTGTAAATAACCGTGAGATCTGGATCTTTTGCATGGCAAATCCTGATGGAACTGTGAGCATGTCGCGATATAATGCAAATAATGTTGACCTTAACCGCGATTGGGGGTATATGTGGGATGGATGGGGATATAGCTCCGGAGCATACTCACAACCAGAATCGAAGATCCTGAGAAATTTCTTATTTGAAAATCAATTTGTTTCACAGATCAGCTTTCACAATGGTGTTGAATACGTATTATATCCATGGTATTACAGAGCAGACCAGTGTCCCGATCAAAACAATGTCTCATATTTATCTCAATTGTATGCTGATTCATCAGGATATGCCAACCTCCAAACAATTCAGGGTTATCAATTTGGGCCAACCAATGGTTCCTCCGTTGAAACTGATTACGGAGTAATGGGTACCTATGGTATTGCTATGGAAATCAGCATAAATAAACAGCCACCGGCTTCCATGTTAATGCATTTTTACAATATCAACGTTCCGGCTATGCTTGAAATGATAGAGTATTCCGGATATGGCGTACAGGGGATTGTTACTGATTCCATCAGCGGGGAAGCCATTCAGGCAAGAGTATATGTTAATGATCTCTTTCCTGTTTATACAGATTCCATTATTGGTGATTATCATAAATTCTTAGTTGCAGGTAACTATTCAGTAAGGTTTGAAGCCAATGGATATGAAAGTAAAACAATAAATGATGTTGTTATTAGTGATCAGAGTGTTTCAACATTAAATGTCGTTCTTAATCCAAAAGATACATCATTTCAATATGCCAATAAAGTTATTGCTTGTCAAATACCTGGAAATAATTTCGCCGATGAAGGAAATACACGGGCAGTCATAGGAGAAGCAGACAGTATCTATTATTCTCTCGGAAAAACAGGATGGATCATTGTAGATATGCAAAAGCTGATCTTAAATAATCCCGGGAATGACATAATAATATATGAGGGAAGTAATACTCAGGAAAGCTATTCTGTATATGCTGGCTTATCAATTGATGGTCCATGGATCTTCATGGCCAACGGTACAGGAACAACAGAATTTGAACTTTCAACTACAGGATTATCTCAGGCAAGATATTATAAAATTAAAGATGACGGAGATGGCCCTGTTTTCGCTGATGATGCCGGCTTTGACCTCGATGCTGTAAGTAGTTTATCTGAGGTATCCGGAGTTTTTATAACACTCTTTGATCACAATATAAATGATCCTTCAGGAAATAATAACTCATGGATAGACCCCGGAGAGACCATAGAGCTGGAAGTAGAAATAGGAAATACCGGCGGAGAACAGGCAATTAATACAACAGGAACACTTCAAACAACTTCCCAGTATGTTAACATAAGCCAGAATACTCAGTATTTCGGCAATCTTCAACCCGGACAGAATGGTATCGGAACCTATATTTTCGATGTGAACCCTGATACACCCTCCGGGGTAGTATTGCACTTCTCCTTGGAAATTGAAACCAATAATGGATCATATGCAACAAGCTTTGATCTTGAGTTCTATGCAGGCAAGAAACCTGTATTGATAGTTGACCTGGATGGCAATTACAATTCCGGCCCGGAAATGCAATCTGCAATTGAAGCACTTGATATAGATGTTGACTACAGCAGTGTTTTTCCTGAACAGCTTGAAATCTATGAGATCATATTTCTATGCCTTGGAATTTTCGATGAGAATCATTCCCTGACAGGTTCAGAAGGATCAAAACTTTCAGCCTACCTTAACCAGGGCGGGAAACTTTATATGGAAGGCGGTGACTGCTGGGTTTATGACCCACAAACCAGCGTTCATGAAAAGTTCAATATCACAGGAATTGATGATGGATACGGAGACCTTGATATACTTACAGGACTTACGGGATCCTTTACTGAGAATTTGGTTTTCAGTTATACCGGAGATAATGCATATATTGACAGGATAAGTCCAACCAACAGCAGTTCATTTGCAATATTCAACAATAACAATCCTGCATATTGTACCAGTGTAGCTTTCGATCAAGGGACATTTAAAACCATAGGAAGCAGTTATGAATTTGGTGGATTGGCAGACGGCCAAAATACTAAAATTGAGCTTATGCAATCAATACTTGAGTTCTTTGGCGGGGTTCTGATATCTATAGATGAAAAGACTACAAAAGCATCAAATTGCAGGGTTTTTCCAAACCCTTTTAATAAGTCCTTAAATTTTGAAATTCAGAATAATAGTTCCAGTTATATAAAAATTTATATCTTTGACATCTTTGGAAGGCTTGTTAACCATATTAATCATCCTTCTAATAACGGATTAACAAGCATTTCCTGGAAATTACCATTAAGAAATAACCCAAACCAAAGTGGAATTTATTTTTATGAAATTATTACGGATAACAATTGTTATACCGGCAAAATAATATATTTAAATCATTAATAACTAATAATAACAAAAATGAACTATTTTTCACGCATTGCTTTTACTATAATTGTTCTTGTTTCATTCTTACAAATGGAAGCTCAGGTTTTCAATTTTGATAATGCCTCAGCAAAACAAGGAGTAAATATAGAAAAGTCAACAAAAACAGGAGTTAAAATCAACTTTTCTGTTAATGAATTTTCACTTGATGACGTTAATTATAACAGAACAACTGCTAAAAAAGTTTCACTTCCAATGCAGTTCCTACCAGGTGATGAAGGCGCACCTGATATTCCGGGGAATGGACATTTTATAGCAACCCCACAGGGATCAAAAGCCAGATTGCTTGTGAATGGTTTTGACAAAACTGTTTACTCAAATATAGAGCTGGCACCTGCACCCAGAATACCAAAAGCTAATGAAGACGGCCCTTTGCATTATGAAAAAAATATGGAGATCTACTCTAAGGATGCATATTATCCTGCTGAGCCATTCAAGATCTCTGAGAAGACACTTATAAGAGGTGTTGATGCCGTTATGCTTGGAATAACTCCATTCCAGTATAATCCTGTAACAAAGGAATTGATCGTTTATCATAATATTGATCTGGAAGTTGTTTTTGAAGGTGGAAACAGCCATTTTGGAGATGACAGGTTAAGAAACCGATGGTTTGATCCTATCCTGAGAAGCTCATTGCTGAATTATGAACAATTACCACAGATCAACTATTCTGAAATATATAATAACGTAAGTGATGTAGATGAATGCGAATACCTTATTATTAGTCCTGACGATGCAACTTTCCTCTCATGGGCTGATTCTCTCAAGAATTTCAGGAATATGCAAGGGATTCTGACAGATGTCGTTACAACTACTGAAGTGGGTGGAAACAGTTCCACTGCTGTTGAAAATTATATTAATAATGCATACAATACATGGACAATACCTCCGGTAGCTGTTCTTATCCTTGCAGACTTTGGTACTGGTTCTACTGAAATTATGTCTCCCATCTGGAATAATTACTGTGCCAGCGACCATAAATACGCAGATGTCACCGGAAACGACGTTGAAGATATCATTCTGGCACGTATCACAGCACAAAACGCAACACATCTTGAGAATATAATCGGTAAAATGCTATCTCATGAACGCACCCCTCCTATGAATGCTGATTTCTATGATCATCCCATAACCGCCCTCGGGTGGCAAACTGAAAGATGGTTCCAGATTTGTTCAGAGAGTATTGGTGGATATTTCAAACATGTACAGGGTAAAGATCCTGTAAGAATAAATGAAGTTTACGGAGGAAACCCTGCAACAGATCCATGGTCTACTGCCACTAATACCAGCACTATGGTAAATCTTTTCGGTCCAAATGGCCTGGGATATATCCCTGCCAGTCCTAGTTCATTAGGAAACTGGACCGGTGGTAATGCGACAATGGTTAACAATGCTATCAATGATGGTGCATTCCTTTTACAGCATCGCGACCATGGCGGCCAGACTGGTTGGGGTGAGCCTAGTTACCACAACTCAGATATTGATGGACTGACAAATGATGAATATGTTTATGTGTTCTCTATCAACTGCTTAACAGGAAAATATAACTGGAGCAACGAATGTTTCGCTGAAAAATTCCATCGCTCTGAACATGGAGCACTTGGTTTGATTGCTGCATCAGAAGTATCGTATTCATTCGTAAACGACACCTACGTTTGGGGTATGTATGATCACCTCTGGCCTGATTTTCTACCGACTTATACAACATCTCCTGATCATCGCGGATTATTTCCTGCATTTGGAAATGCAGCAGCCAAATATTTTCTAATGCAATCAAACTGGCCTTATAATTCAGGAAGTAAAGAAGTTACATACAATCTATTCCATCACCATGGTGGTGCGTATCTTACACTTTATTCAGAAGTGCCCCAGGCACTGATAGTTAATCATGATATTGTTGTTCTTGGTGGAGCTGACTTCTTTACCGTACAGGCAGATTCAGGTGCAATGATTGGACTTACAGTGGATGGAGTGATCATTGGATCAGCTGTAGCAACAGGAGATCCTGATAATATTCCAATTATACCTCAAAATCCGGGAACTGTTATAGATATTGTTATTACAAAGGCCAATTTCCTAAGGTACGAGTCACAAATAGATGTTATCCCTCCTAACGTACCATACGTAATATATGAAAATGTTGAGATCAATGATGCTAGTGGAAATGCTAATCAGGAAATGGATTATTTCGAATCAATCCTTCTGGATCTAACACTGGAAAATATTGGAACTGTCGATGCCACAAATGTTGAAGCGACACTCAGAAGTTCAAACCCATTTGTTACAATCACAGACTCAACTGAAACATATGGAAATATAAATGCTTCTCAGCAGGTCACAATACAAGACGCTTTTGCTCTTGATGTTGCTAATGATATCCCTGATATGGAAGCAGTACAATTCCAGGTTATTTCTACCGACGGAACCGACACCTGGATAAGTAATTTTACTATAATCGGTCATGCCCCTGTTTTGACTTATGATGGTTATACAATTGATGACGCTGCAGGAAATGGAAATGAGAGACTAGACCCGGGTGAAACCGCTAATATAAACCTTACTATTACAAATACAGGAAGCTGTGAAGCATATTATGTATTCGGTGAACTGAATACTTCAACTACAGGACTTACTATTAATTCAAATAATATCCCTTATGGTTTGCTTGACAGTGGAGCCTCGGCCACAGGATCCTTCAATGTAACTGCTGATGCTTCTATACAGGGTGGTACCGAAGCAAATTATGATTTTAATATGAATGCTGATTATAATATCAGTTATGCTGATGCATTTAATATGATCATCGGACAGTATGCTGCGCTGGTTCTTGATCTTGATCCTAAGAACTATTCAGGACCGGATATTCATGCTGCATTCCAGAATGCTGATCTCATTGCAGATTATTTAACAGAATTTCCTGAAGACCTTGATATCTATAAGTCAGTTTTTGTTAGTCTTGGCATTATGTTCACCGGACATAAGCTTACTGAAGACGAAGCGCAAATTCTGGTTGATTACCTGAACCATGGAGGAAAACTTTACATGGAAGGCCGCAGAACATGGTATGATGATCCACAAACCAGCTTGCATCCAATGTTTAAAATTCAAGCTATACAGGATACCTGGTTCGAGTTTGATACTATTAGTGGCATAGCCGGAACTTTCGGTGAAGGACTGTCGTTTACACTTGATGGGGTTCAACCTTTCAATGATTACTATATAGCAGCTCAGGCACCTGCATTCCAGGTACTTGAATCTCCTGAACCAGGATATGGATGTGTGGTTGCTTATGATGCTGGAACATATAAAACAGTTGGTGCATCTCATGAATTTGGATATCTTGTCGATGGAACATATCCCAATACTAAAAAAGAATGGTTGATAAGAATATTAGAGTTCTTCGGAGATATAGTAACCGATCTTGATGAGTCTCAGATTACTGATAATAATTCTTTTGATGCTCAAGCATATCCAAATCCAATGAACAATGAAATTCATATCAATCTAACATTAGAGAATACAGGTCTTGTATATGTGAAGATTTACGATATTAGCGGCCAGGAAATTGCAGTTCTGAACGATTCAGAACTAAGTTCAGGAAAGCATATGCTTACATGGAACGGAAATTCAAACTCAGGAGTGAATGCTGGTCCTGGAGTTTACTTCTGCTTTATCAGAAATAATGATTCCGTAAAAACGCTTAAAATAGTTAAAAACCAGTAATTTAAATTGAATATTTTATTAATTATTTCGTATATTTGCGAATCAATTACGTGGTATTTAAAACTTGAAAATATATCATAATTACAAACAAATTAAACAAATGAAAAACAATTTATTAACCACACTAAGCCTTTTCATGGTATTTGTTTTCACTGCAGGATTGCAGGCAGAAAATATTAAGTACGGTGAAAATTGGGGGAAACAAGGATTTAACCTTGTACAATCTAAAACTACTAATGCAAATGTTGTTTTCTCAGTAAATGAATTCAACATGGATCTCATGCAGATCAATGATGAAAACATGCATGTGCTAAGCATGCCTGGTGTTATGCTTCCAAATGAGGTTGGAGCACCTAATCTTCCTGGAAACGGAAAGTTTATTGCCATTCCTCAGGGCGCAAAAGCTGTTCTGGAGATCGTTTCTATGCAAACAGAAACTTACCAGAATATCAATGTAGTACCTTCACATAACATACCATTTGAAACAAGCGACGATCCATTGATCTATGAGAAAAATCCTGAAATTTACAACACTAATGGATACTATCCTGCTGAGCCTGTAAAACTTTCAGAAATTTCACAGCTCCGTGGTGTTGATTTTGTCATCCTGGGTATTACACCATTTCAGTATAATCCTGTTACTAAAGAGTTGATCGTTTACAAAAATATTGAAGTAAACGTGAGATTTGAAGGTGGAACAGGACAATTTGGAGATAACAGAGTCAGAAGCCGCTGGTGGGATCCTATCCTCAGCGACAATCTGTTAAACTATAATATTCTTCCAAAAATTGATTATGCTAAAAGATTTGCAGATAACGCTGCTAACAGCGATGATGATGAATGTGAATATATCATCATTAGTCCTGATGGTGCAGATTATCAGGCATGGGCTGACTCTCTCAGGAAATTTCGTTCTGAGCAGGGCATCTTAACAAAAGTTTTTACTTTAACTGAAGTTGGAGGCAACTCAACTACAGCAATTGAAGCTTTTATTAACAATGCTTATAACAGCTGGAGTGAACCTCCTGCAGCATGCTTGCTACTTGGTGATTATGGATATTCTGCAACAAACAATATACTCTCACCAATTCACAATAATTATTGTGCTTCAGATAATATCTATGCTGATGTTACAGGTAACAACCTTCCTGAAGTTGTATTTGCACGTATGACAGCAAACAACAACGATCAGCTAACAACTATGGTTACTAAATGCCTCGACTATGAGCGTACTCCTCCAACAAGCATGAGTTATTATGGCAAACCAATAACAGCTTGCGGATGGCAGACTGAACGCTGGTTCCAGATATGTGCAGAATCATGTGGTGGATTCTGGAATAATGAGTTAGGAAAATCCACTGAAAGGATCAATGCAATTTATTCAGGCACCCCGGGTTCTACCTGGTCAACTGCTCAGAACACCAGTACCGTTGTGAACTATTTCGGACCTAATGGCCAGGGTTATATACCTGCCACACCAAATACTCTTGGAGGATGGACAGGTGGTAACTCAACCATGATAAATAATGCTATTGAAAACGGATCTTTCATGATGCTTCACAGAGATCATGGCAATACTACATTATGGGGTGAGCCTGCATATAGTACAGTGAATATCGGTCAACTTGATAATGACGAACTGGTATTTGTATTTTCTATCAACTGCCTTACCGGTAAATACAATATGTCTGGTGAATGCTTCGCTGAAAAATTCCACAGACATACTAAAAATGGACATAATGCGGGTGCAGTTGGAATTATCGCAGCTTCGGAAACATCATACTCCTTTGTTAACGATACTTACGTTTGGGGTATGTTCGATAATATGTGGCCTGACTTTATGCCTGATTATACTACAACTCCTGCATCACGCGGTGTTTTACCCGCATTTGGTAATGCAGCAGGAAAAATACATCTTGCCGCATCAAGCTGGCCATATAATACAGGTAACAAAGTTGTTACCTATCACCTGTTTCACCATCACGGTGATGCATTCCAGGTTATTCATTATGATATGCCACAGGATATTTCTATGACTCATCCTTCAAGTTTCGCTCCTGGAACAAGCTCCATAACAATGACAGCTACTCCGGGAACTTTGATTGGTATCTCAATGGACGGAGAACTTATCGGATCCGGTACTGCAGCAATGGGATCAGTAACAATACCTTTAACTACTACTCTGCAAGTTGGTGACATTGTTAAAATTGTTGGAACAAACCAAAACTTCAAAAGATATGAAGCTCTCGTTCCTGTTGAAGATATGCTCGTTGCAACATTCTCAGCAGACACTACACAAGTTTGTACCGGAGGAATGGTCAATTTCTTTGATCAATCAATAGGAGATCCAACAGAATGGGAATGGACTTTCGAAGGTGGTACTCCTGAAACATCTACTGTTCAATATCCAACAGATATTGAATATACTGCAGCAGGAAGCTTTGATGTTACCTTAAAAGTCACAAACCAGTATTCAACTGATACTCATACATGGGAAAATTATATAAACGTTTATAATGAAGCAACACCAACAATAGATATTCAGGCTGATCATGCTGAAATCTGTACAGGTGACCAGGTTATGATCATAGCAACTTGTATTAACCAGGGTGAAAATCCATTATACGAATGGTATGTCAATGCAATGCTTATAGTGGATATAAATGATACTATTTATCTTGACAACCTCGCTGATGGAGATGTTATCCATTGTGACATGACCTCTTCACGACCATGTGTTACTCAACCAACTGTTACTTCAAATGACATTACAATGATTGTTCATGATTATGTTGCAGTTGATGTTGCCATAAATACACCAACAACTGATGTTTGTGAAGGAAATGAAGTTGTATTCACTGCAACACCTTCAAACCCGGGAGCAAATCCAATATATACATGGTATGTGAATGGAAATGTTGCTGGCGATAATTCAGACACTTTCACAACTACAACTATTACTGATCAGGATGTTGTAAGCTGTGAACTTAATTCATCTGAATTCTGTACAACTGGTAATCCAGCTGTATCAAACAACATTACAATGACTGTACTTCCTTCAGAAATAGTTAGTGTTTCTATTGATGCAACAGCTACAACTTTATGTGAAGGCGAAACTGTCACATTCACGGCTACTCCGGTTAATCCAGGAGCTACTCCAATGTACGAATGGAAACTGAATGGTAACACAGTTGGCACCGATAGTGATACATATACCACTGATGCTTTACTTGATCAGGATGTTGTTATATGTGAAATGTATGCTGACCATGATTGTTCCGTACCAAATCCTGCAGCTTCAAATGCTATCACAATGAATATTGATATGCTACCTGTTCAGCCGGATGTTCCGGATGGCCCCTCACAAGTTGACACTTATGTAACTTTAACTTCTGACTATACAGTGCCTGTAGTAGCTCACGCTGATGGATACGACTGGAAAGTAGAACCAGTTGGTGCTTCTTCAAGCATTCTGGTACAGGATAATATTGTTACAGTAACATGGGAACAAACATTTATAGGTGCTGCTACAGTTAATGTTTATGGTACCAATGCCTGTGGTAATGGTCCTGTTTCAGCTAACTTCACAGTTAATGTTGAAAACTCACAAAGTATCATTGATCTTGTGAATGGAGTTGGAATTCAGGTTTATCCTAACCCAAATAATGGAAACTTCAGCATTGAATTAAACAGTAAAACATCAATTAATATTAACATTAAAGTTATCAATTCTATTGGTGATGCTGTTTATGCTCAGGAGAGCATTACAGTTAATGGTAAGTTTAATAAACAAATAAACTTAAGCGAATTTGCTGAAGGTGTTTATTTCTTGATGATTGAAAGTGGTGGCCAGGTAATTCAAAAACCTGTCGTCATTCAAAAATAGATTAAATCAGATCACTGCTCCTTTTGGAGCAGTGATCAATTATAATAACAAATATTAACGCTATGAAAAGAACATTCTTTACTATTTTAATGGTAGCTATTACCTTTATCAGCTTTTCACAGCAGGTTCCCAGAAACATGGTTGTCCATGAGCAGGGAACAGGCTTATGGTGAGGCTACTGTCCAGGCGCAGCACAAGGAGCTGACGACCTGATTGCAAATGGCCATAACGTTGCTGTAATTGCAAATCATAACGGCGACATTTATGCTAATCAATATTCAAATGCCAGAAACAGCTATTATGGCATCTCGGGTTATCCAACAGTAAAATTTGACGGAGTATTAACAGTTGTAGGAGGAAGTTCCTCTTCAAGTATGTACTCTACCTATGTTCCAAAAGTTGATCAAAGAAATGCAATCCCATGCGATTACACTATTGGTATTTATGGTACAAGTTCAGGTATGGATTACGACATTTTACTTCGTCTTGACCAGGTTGCAGGAACATCAGTTTCTAATTTGGTAGCTCACCTGGTTATCACAGAATCTGGCTTTCCTGTATCATGGGGAATGGTAAATGAGGCTAATTATGTTAACAGGGAAATGGTACCAGATCAGAATGGTACTGCTGTAAGTTTCACAGGAGCTGGTGACAGAATTGACCTGAACCTTAATTTTTCACGTAATCCAATATGGGTATTTGGACAATTAGAGCTTGTCGCATTCATTCAGAACAATACTACTAAAGAAATTTTACAGGGATCCAAAGTAGTATTATTCTTACTACCTTCACCTCCACCTCCACTTGGAGCAGAATTTACTGCTGATGATAATACTGTTGCTCCAGGAGTAGATGTTCAGTTTATCGATCAGTCTGCAGGAGAACCTAACTCATGGTTCTGGGAATTTGATGGAGGCGATCCAGCTAGCTCTACTCTTGAGGTTCCTCCACCTGTTACCTATAGTTCAATTGGAACTTATGGAGTAAAACTAACAGTTTCTGATGGCGTTGACACTAGCATCATGGAAAAACCTGGATTTATGGATATTGGGTTTGCTCCAACTGCTGATTTCTCAGCCAATCAAACAGCTATTGCTGTTGGACAAACTGTAGACTTCACAGATCTCTCCATCGATAATCCGGATGCATGGTCATGGGAATTTGAAGGTGGCACACCTGATGTTTCAACAGATCAGGATCCTACAGGAATTGAATATAAAGGAATGGGTACTTTTGATGTTACCCTTACATCTTCCAACACTTATGGTGAAAGCACCATTGTTAAAGAAAATTACATCTATGTTGGTGGTGTTGGTATCAATGAGCTTCATGCAGGAAGCAGAATGGTAGTGAGCCCTGTTCCAAACAACGGACAATTCAATTTCTATTATAATGGAAATGAAAATATAAATATTAAAATATACAATACTGCTCAATCACTAATTTTCTCACAGGAAAATATCCAGGTTAATGGAAAATATCAGTCACAGATTGATATCAGCCAACAACCAAGTGGGATTTACTTCATAGTAGTCGAAGGAGCTCAGAACAGAGAGATGAAGAAGATTGTAGTTCAGCATTAAACTTGTTTACAATATTTCAAGGCTGCTTCTTTTGGAGCAGCCTTTTTTTTGCTTGGAATTTCATTTAATACTGTCAGCTATCCATACATAATTCTTAATCTATAATTTCTTAATCTTTAATCTTTCATCTTTCATTTTTCATCTTTCATCACATAATATCACCCCCCTATTTAAACTCCCTATAAATAAATCCTCAAAAACAACTCTTTCTATCACAAGCTTGTCTATCTTTGTGAACCCGAAGATTTATCCAATTTTTTATTAAAAGAAAATGATGAAAAGACATATACTAATTACTATTCTTGCTCTGATTACAAACTTTGCATTTTGTGAAACAATTGAAGAAACTTATGATATTGGCCTGCCAAAAATCACCGATAAAGATAATTATCAAATACTTACTTATAATAATGCCTTAAATACAGCGGTAGCAGGAAATCCAGCCTTACCCTATTTTGCAGTTAAAATTCTCCTACCTCCCGGTGAAGAAGCCACCAAAATTGAATTCATTGGCATGAATGAAGTTAAGCTGGAAGGCGAATTCAAAATATACCCCTACCAGCCTTCACGACCACTGTCATCTAAAGAGAAAGCTGAGTTTGTAGTTAATAATTCCATATATAATACTTATGAATCATATCCCTCATCTCAAACCGGTCAACTTAGCACTTCATATATGAACGGTTATGGAATTGCATTGTCGAGTTTTACTCCTGTTAGATATAATCCTGCAGTAGGTGATGTATTTATTTATCAAAAGGTGCTGATCAGGATAACTACTAAACCTTCAGTAAAAGCTAATCTTGCACTGAACAATTTGAATCCTGATTCAAAATTCAAAGAAAAAGTAAGAAGATATACCTCCTATAACAAAGCAATAGATCTTTATAAATCGCTTAAAGAAACAACAGGTGATTATAAACTCCTTATCATTTCACCAGCACAATTTCAAACCGAATTTGATAGCCTGAGAGAAATATACCTCAGAAGAGGAATTAAAAGTGAATTCTATTCTATTGAGGATATCAATACAATTATGACCGGGCAGGATTCACAGGAGAAAATCAGAAATTATATTATACAGGAATACCAGGACAATAGTGTGGAGCATGTCCTCCTTGGTGGTGATGTGGAACATGTCCCCTATCGTGGATTCCATTGCTATGTTCAGTCTGGCTCAGGATACCAAGATGATAATATCCCTGCAGATCTGTATTACTCAGCATTGGACGGTACATGGAATGATGATAATGATAATCTATGGGGGGAAATTGGAGAAGACGACCTCCTTCCTGATATATCAGTGGCACGATTACCTTTCAGTGATACTGCAGACTTACACAATATGCTCCATAAAAATATGTCGTACCAGGAAAATCCAGTAGTAGGTGAACTTCAGCATCCACTAATGGCGGGGGAACATCTCTGGAGCAATCCTTTATCATGGGGAGCTGATTACCTTGACCTCCTTATCGGTTATCACGATGATAATGGCTATACAACAATTGGAATACCTGATGACGACAGTATCACCTATATGTACGACAGAGATGCTACATGGTCTGCTTCTGATATCATTAATGAAATTAATCTGGGGCATTCTTTTATCCACCATTCGGGTCACTGTAATTCTAATTACGCTATGAGATTATATACTTCTGACATCACTAACTCAAATTTTAATATGGTGAATGGTGTTGATCATAATTATACGCTGGTTTATACTCACGGATGCATCTGTGGTGCTTTTGATGATAACGACTGTATTGCCGAACATATGCTCTTTATCGACAATTTTGTTGTTGGCGGTGCATTTAATTCACGCTATGGCTGGTTTAACGAAGGGCAAACCGAAGGTCCTTCAGCCCATCTACACCGTGAATTTGTTGATGCCATGTATAATGAAAAAATAGATCGCATCGGTGCCTCGCACATGGAATCCAAGATACAAACATCCCCATGGGTTACAGCACCAGGGCAACATGAGGAGGGCGCTCTCAGATGGTGTTTTTACGATTGCAATATTCTTGGTGATCCTGCGATGGCTGTCTGGACAGATGAACCCATTTCAATCAATGTCACTTATCCATCTACTTTGACTATCGGAATTGATTCAATCAATATTAATGTTAGCAGTAGTGGAGTGCCAATGAATAATTTTAACTGCACATTATTCAAAAACGAAAGCCTCCATGGCATCGCAACTACAGATACCCTCGGAAATGCTACGATCTATATCGATCCTATGATCACTGATCCGGGAGATGCAGAATTAATTGTTTCAGGATATAATTGCCTGCCTCAAACTTATACAATCAGCTTTATTCCCGCTGTCGGGGCATATGTTACATACGAAAGTCATATTTTAACAGAGATCACAGGGAACAGCAACGGCTTGCCTGATTATGGCGAAGATTGCTACCTGGAAATCTCTATGCATAACTCCGGGGCTGGAGATGCAAATGATCTCAATGTTAATATAACTTATAACAGCACAGGGCCATGGATTACTATTACTGATAGCAGTGAGTTTTATGGCAACATTCCATCCGGTACATCCTTAAGTGTTCCTGAAGGATTCAGGATAAATATTGCTGACAATGTACCTGATCAAACTCAGGCAGAAATTTTGGTGAGTGCTGAAGATGGAACCAAAGAGATCTGGACCTCAACATTTAGCCTGGTACTTCTAGCACCTGTGCTTGATATTGGAGATTTCACAATTGATGATTCTAATGGAGGAAATGGGAATATGGTCCTGGATCCCGGAGAAACAGCAATTGTAACAATTCAGGTTATAAATAGCGGACATAGTGATGGAGTGAATTCCCATGTTGAACTTCATACAATAAATCCATATGTGAGCATCACTGATACTATGTATTTTATAGGATGTCTACCTGTTGGGAACATGTTTAATGCAATCTTTGAAATAACATTATCTGATGATATTCCTCTCGGTGAAGTAATTCATCTTGATTGCAATTTCCAGGCCGGGATGTACTACACTGAAGAAACTTTCTCTGCAGTGGTTGGAATTATGATTGAGGATTTTGAAACAGCAGACTTCTCTAAATTCGAATGGCAGTTTGCAGGAATTAAAGACTGGGTAATTTCAGACGATATTCCTTACGAAGGAGAATATTGTACGGAATCAGGAGATATAACCCATAATCAGTCATCCGAAATTTTCATAACAATGAATATTTTAGCAGAAGGAGATATTTCTTTCTTTAGCAAAGTATCATCTGAAGTGGATTGGGACTTCCTGCAGTTTAAAATTAACGGAACCCTTAAAGATGAATGGTCTGGCGAGCAGGATTGGGCATACCATTCATATGCGGTTTCTACAGGAAACCATAAATTCAGCTGGATTTATGATAAAGATGGAAACACAAGTGGAGGCAGTGACAGAGGATGGGTTGATTATGTTATATTTCCTCCCGCTGATTATATTACAGCAGTAGATGAAAACAATAAAGAGATGAACTTTATATCATTATACCCAAATCCCTGCTCAGAATATCTGAATGTGGGTGTCATTTTAAATGAATCCTCAGCTATGCAAATAGAGATCATCGATATCCTGGGAAAAACTATTTCAATTATTGACAATATTGATAGCCAAATAAAAGGCCATAGAAAATATACTATCAACACTTCAAGCTTGAAAGATGGGATCTACTTTATTAAGTGCACTATTGATGATAAGCTCAGCATGCATAAGTTTATTCATCAATCAAAATAATTCAATTGGGTGATTACATGTAAATGACTATATTTGTTATCCCCATTTTAAACTTTAAACAAAACAATACAAGTATTAATTAAATTTATAAGTCATGAGACAATATCTACAACAGCTAAATACGGGCAAAGATTTTGTAATTACCTTAATTCTAGCCTTTCTGTTCTTTTCCTTTACTGTAAACAGTCAGAAAATAACCTATAATAATTCCTGGTCTGAAGCTGGTATTAAACTTCAGGATGAAAGCAAGACAAATGTTGATCTTGTATTCTCAATCAAAGAATTTACATTAAACCCTAAAGATATTAATGGTGAGGAAATGATTGAGATCAGTCTTCCCGGAAACTTTCTTCCCAATAATGAAGGAGCCCCTGACCTGCCTGCAATATCACAATATATTGCAATTCCTCAGGGAGCAAAAGTTAGCTTTGAAATAGTCAATAGCAGAGTGGAGACTTACAAAGATGTAAATATTGCTCCTGCTCCACGTATTCCAAAAGCAAATGAAGACGGGCCGCTTTATTATCAAAAGAATGCAAAAATCTATACCAGGGATGCTTTTTATCCAAACAATCCCGTTGAGATATCAGAACTCACCTCTATAAGGGGAGTTGATGCAGTAATTCTTGGCATTACACCTTATCAGTATAATCCTGTTACCAAAGAATTACTGGTTTACAGAGATCTTAAAATCAAAGTGAAATTCGAAGGCGGAAACGGACAATTCGGTGAGAACAGGCTGAGAAGCAGGTTTTTTGACCCTATTTTATCAGACTTATTTGCAAATTACAACAGCTTACCAAAAATAGATTACTATAAACCTAATTCCGGTAACCGTACACCTGATTATGAATACATAATTATCTCTCCTGATGATCCAACTTTCCTTGCATGGGCTGATTCTATTAAATTATTCCGTACTATGCAGGGTATCAGCACAGGAGTCTTTACTACAGCTGATGTAGGGGGAAATACAAGTACAGCCATAGAATCATTTATAAATGATGCATTCACTAATTGGGATGTACCACCTGTTGCCTGCCTTCTGATTGGTGATTATGGTTCTACAGGAAATACTATTGTTTCTCCAATCTGGGACGGATACTGCGTATCAGATAACATTTATGCTGATGTTTCTAACAACGATATGCCTGATGTGATCTTTGCCAGGATGACAGCACAAAATGCAACCCACCTGGAAAGAATGATTGGTCGTGCATTGAACTACGAGCGTAACCCTCCAACAAGTGCTGATTTTTATAACCATCCGGTTACAGCTCTTGGATGGCAGACAGAGAGATGGTTCCAGATATGTTCAGAATCTGTAGGTGGATACTTTAAACATGTTCATGGAAAAGATCCTGTGAGGATCAATGAAATTTATTCAGGATCACCAGGAGCAATTTGGTCAACAGCTACAAATACCAGTCAGGTAGTTGACTATTTCGGCCCTGCAGGTGAGGGATATATCCCCTTAACACCCGCTGAACTTGGTGGTTGGAGTGGTGGTACCAGCTCTGATGTAACCAATGCAATAAATGACGGAGCTTTTATTCTTCAACACCGTGACCATGGTAGTGAAACAGGATGGGGTGAACCAAGTTATAATAATAACAATATTGATGACATCACAACAGATGAGCCAACTTTTATCTTCTCAATTAACTGTTTAACTGGAAAATACAATTGGTCTAATGAGTGTTTCGCTGAAAAATGGCACAGACACGAATTCGGTTGTCTTGGAATTATTGCTGCATCAGAAATTTCATATTCCTTTGTGAATGATACTTACGTTTGGGGTATGTATGATAATATGTGGCCCGACTTTATGCCGGATACACAAACAGATCCTGAACCCAGGGGAATATTACCGGCATTTGGAAATGCAGGTGGTAAATACTTCCTGCAACAGTCTAACTGGCCTTATAATACAGGAAATAAAGAGGTAACTTACAATCTTTTCCATCACCATGGTGATGCCTTCACGGAATTGTATTCAGAAGTACCTCAAAACCTTACAGTGGCTCATGATGCTGTACTTTTAGCTGGATTAGACTATTTCACTGTAACAGCTGATGATGGCTCTATTATTGCACTCTCAGTTAATGGTGAACTCTTAGGTGTTGGTGAAGGTACAGGAGGTCCTGTTGATATTTCAATAGTACCACAGTATCCACCAGCAATGGTTGATGTGGTTGTTACAAAAACAAACTATTACAGATATCATGCACAGGTGCAGGTTATTCCTCCATCAGGACCATATGTGATCAAAGATTCATATACTATCAATGATCAGGCAGGTAATAACAACGGACAAGCCGACTACGGCGAAACCATCAAATTGTCTATTGCCATGAAAAATGTAGGATCAGAAGATGGTATCGGCGTACAGGTGAACATTATGTCTACCGATCCATATGTTACCATTACCGATGCTCAGGAAGACTATGGTAATATTCTTGCAGGTGAAACAGTAAATAAAACTGATGGATTTGAAGTTAAGATTGCAGGAGACGTTCCTGATAATTATCAGATCCTGATAGATATAGAAGCAACTGATGGAACAGATGGTAGCTGGAGCAGTTCACTCAGCTTACCTGCTTTTGCACCAAATCTGCAATTGCTTTCTTATACTATTGATGATGCAATTTCAGGAAATGGAAATGGAAAGTTTGATGCAGGAGAAACCGTTGATATCGTGATTGATGTTACTAATACAGGTTCTGCTGATGCTTATAATGTCATAGGTGAATTGGTATGTAATGATACTTATGTTACTATTAATTCTGGTACCATGCCATATGGAGACCTTAATTCAGGAAATTCAGGAAACCAGGCATTCAGTGCTACCTCCAGTGCAGGAACACCTCCGGGATATCATGCAATATTCGAACTTGGTCTTTCAGGAGATATGGGCTTAACAGCTTCTGATCAGTTCGATATTTCAATTGGCCAGATCCCTGTTCTGATTGTCGATTTTGACGGCAATAACAATTCAGGGCCAAAAATGAAAGTATCAATTGATAACATTGGCGTTGCATGTGAGTATTCAACTACTATGCCACCTGACCCTAACCTTTATAGTTCAATTTTTGTTTGTCTTGGTATCTACAGCGACAATCATCAGTTAACTGAAGCTGAGGGCATTGCTCTTAAAGACTTCCTCGATGCAGGAAATAAATTGTATATGGAAGGTGGCGATACATGGTATTACGACCCACAAAGAGCAGTTCATCCATATTTCAGCATTAATGGTGTTGATGATGGATCCAATGATCTGGGTACATTAAATGGTCAAACAGGTACATTTACCGAAGGTATGACCTATAATTACCTTGGAGATAATAACTGGATTGACAACATAGAACCTACTGGTTCAGCATTTAAGATCTTCCAGAATCAAAACCCTTCATACGGAACAGCAGTTGCTAAGGATGCCGGAACTTATAAAACAATAGGATCATCATTCGAATTTGGCGGATTGGCTAATGGCACTTCCACAAGAGATGAACTTATGGAAGAATATCTGAATTTCTTCGGATTCCATGGTGCACCAGAAGCACCTCCTTGTCCTGACGGCCCAACAGAAATGTGCCAGGGAGCAGTTGATGTTGAATATACTACTAATAAAGTACCAGATGCTTTAACCTATTTTTGGTCAGTTGATCCTGCAACTGCAGGTGTATTCTCCGGATCTGATACTATTGGCAACATTGCCTGGGATCCTAATTATTCTGGTACAGCATATATTCATGTGTGTGCGATTAACGGATCCGGCCAGGGACCATTGTCCATTGGTCTGGAAGTAACTGTTAACCCAAATCCAACAGTATTCCTTACCGGTACAACTGATTTATGTTTGGGTGATAGCACTGAACTTACTTTTGATCTTACGGGTGCAGCTCCATGGACTGTTATTATGAATGGTGGTGCTTTCAGCTATACATTTAACTCTACTCCAGCAAATGAGTGGGTTAAACCAACAGCAACAACTGATTATATTGTTTCTTCAGTTACTGATGTAAATAACTGTGTGAATACAGGAATAGGAAATGCATTAATTACTTTAATTGACATTCCGAATGCTGCCGATATTCCAAATGGACCTAACACCATTAATACATCTACAACACCTTCGTCAAGCTATACAATAAATAATATTGCAAATGCAGACTCTTATACATGGAGTATCACTCCTTCAAATGCCGGACAAATTACTCCTAATGGCACATCCTGCGATGTAAGCTGGGAAATCTCATATATTGGAACAGCTACATTGATTGTAAAAGGAAGTAATACCTGTGGTGACGGTGCTGAAGGAATACTTCAGATTGGAGTGAACTCACAAGGTATTTTAGATTTTGTAAATGGGCTTGGTGTTAATATTTATCCAAACCCAAGCAAGGGTATCTGTTCAATTGAAATTGTTTCCAGTGCAGTTAATGAAATAAACCTGAAGGTTATCAATACTATTGGAACCACGGTTTATACTTCAGAAAACATAACTTTCAATGGAAATTATTCCGGAACAATTGATCTTTCTGATCAGTCTGAAGGAATGTACTTTGTAGTACTTGAAAGTGAAGCCGGAAAACACATTCAAAAAGTAATAATTCAACGATAATTATAATTAATATTGAATAAAAAGGCTGCCCGAAAAGGTAGCCTTTTTTATTTATGTAACACTAACCACCTGCTACTTGGATATTGGAATTAATTTTAACAACTTGCATATTTAGTTATAATTTATATGCCTGATATAAATATTACAATAATAAGCTGCAACCTCTGATATCGCTGAAATCAATTCTACCTAATACTTCAAAAGCATTATCAGGATATCTTACACCCAGATCCTGAGTTGAAAGAAATGAGCATGAAAAAACATTTGCAAGATCTATTATCTTGATGTTACCCGATTTTTTATAGGGAAGATTTGCAAAAGGATCATGAATATCCCCAATTAATACTTGCATCCAGGGAGGACAACGGAACAGCCCATTTCCATATGCATATGCCTGCGACATCAGTTCTGTCATTCCATATTCACTATAAATCTTTTCCACACCAAAAGAAGTTGATATCCTGTTATGAAGATCTTCTCTGATTATCTCTTTCCTGCGCCCTTTCATCCCTCCTGTTTCAATAATGATCAATTCAGGAAAATGGATTTGATATTTTTCTGCAAAATCCATTAAGGCAAAAGAAACTCCAAACAGAATGGTCTTTTTTCCTTTTCTTTTGTTGTCTTCCAACAGAACTTTAAGCTTTTTATAATCTTTGATATAAAACCCACTGTTTTGATCTTGAGATTGCCTGATCAAATGATTTATCATGTAAATCAAAGATGATCCCTCTCTTTCAATGTAAGATGGAAGCAGTCCAAGAATACAGCAACCATTAATGTCACCTAAAAATTTCCTGAAAGAGGTCATAAAACTTGTCTCATACACTCCCAGGTCTGCAACATAATGCATGGCTGGGAACATAGACGTTGTTCCACTGCTTTTGAAAATGATCTCTTCATCAAACTGGCCATTTACAACCTTGTTATTCTTAAAAAATTCAACAGGCAGAAAAGGAATTTTCTCATAATCACCTATTGCTTTTGGTTTAACACCTATTGAATCAACAAAACGATTATAGATTGAATTGTTTTTATATTGAAAATGAAATATCTCCAAAGCCAAAGCGTTGAATTCAGAGTGGGATGATATACTGAAAATCTTATTGCTCCAATTACTAATAGTTGCTTCAGAAATAATTTTCATCTAGAAATTCGTATTTTTGTTACTCATGAAACTCCTATCAAAAATACTTCTATTTATCACATTATTAATGATTATCTTCTCATGCAAGAAAAAAGAAGAGTTTCCTGATGTTCCAAAGATTGATTTTAAAAACTTCCAAAAGATTTATAACCCGGTACTTGACCTATATGACAGAGGGATAATAACAGTATCATATGAAGACGGTAATGGAGATATAGGCCTGGCAGCTTCTGATACATTTCCCCCATACGATCCTGAAAGCAAATATTACTATAACTTCATAATTAATTACTACGAACTTCAAAACGGCAATCTTGTTGAAGTGCCTATTGTAGTTTATAATTCCCAAACTCAAAAATTCGATACATTATCATTAAGTGCCAGAATTCCGATTCTTACACCAGAAGGAAAGATTAAAGCCATTGAAGGGATTATCAGGGATACTCTTTTTATTTACAATTTCAACTCAAGCTTTGATACTATAAAGTTTGATATAACACTTGTTGACAGGGCGTTAAATGAGAGTAATCGCGTAAGCACACCCCTTATTATCCGCTGATCATGCATTGTTTAACTTATTTCCTAACACTGGGTCAAACAAATTTTATCAACCAAATAGAACATCTTTTATTAGCTGCTTTAACGTATCTTAACAATTGATTTACAATATTATTGCTATTTTTGAAGACTTCAATGTATTAATTATTAAATACTATTCTTAAGCAATGAAATTAGTTATTCCAATGGCTGGCATGGGAAAAAGGATGCGGCCTCATACCCTCACAATTCCAAAACCCTTAATTCCGGTTGGAGGCAAGCCTATTGTTCAGCGATTGGTTGAAGAAATCAAAAGTGTTCTCAATGAGGATATTGACGAGATAGGCTTTGTAATTGGAGATTTTGGGAAAGAAATTGAAGAAAAACTTCTAAAAATAGCTTCTGATGTCGGCAGCAAGGGGAAAATATTCTATCAGATTGATCCAAAAGGAACAGCACATGCAATTCTTTGTGCTGATGAAATTCTTTCAGGAAAAGTTATTGTAGCCTATGCTGATACACTTTTCAAAGCAGAATTTGAAATGGATGACACCAAGGATGGAATAATCTGGGCCCATAAAGTTGATAATCCAAGCTCTTTTGGAGTGGTTAAACTCGATAATAATAATCATATAGAAGGCTTTCATGAAAAACCCAATGAATTCATTTCTGACCTGGCAATTATTGGCATCTATTATTTCAAGGATGGTGAATACCTGAAGAATGAATTAAACTTTTTACTTGATCAGGATATTAAAACAGGGGGCGAATATGGTATAACTGATGCACTCCAGAATATGATGAACAAGGGTACCCGCTTTTCTGTTGATATGGTTGATGAATGGCTCGACTGCGGTAATAAAGATGCAACTGTTTATACCAATCAAAGGATACTCGAACTTCATAAAAATGAGAAATTGATATCTGACTCATTGATTAATAATAACTCTTTAATAATCGAGCCCTGCTTTATTGATGATGATGTAAAGATCACCAATTCAATTATAGGACCTCATGTTTCAATTGGTGCAGGAACTGAGATCAAGGATAGCATAATTAAAAACAGTATAATCCAAACTGACAGCAGAATTTCAAATATAATCATAGACAATTCAATGATAGGTAAGTTCGTTGAAATAAATGGTGTTTGTGAAGATTTAAGTGTTGGCGACTATAATAAAATTATTTAAATACTGATATGATAAAATTCGAAAGATTATTCACTATACTTTTTACTTTCATCCTTTTTTCTGTATGCATTAGCTCGTTCAGTCAGGAAACAGATAACATTAAAGATTCGATTTCAGATGGTGGAAAAGATAATACTTATCTTTTTATTGATGCAAAAAAGCAATTAATGCTTGGAAATCCGGAAAAGGCAGAACGTATGTTTATAGCATGCCTGGAAATAAATCCTAATGATGCCGCATCAATGTATGAACTATCAGGCCTGTATCAGGATCAAAACAAAATGGAACTGGCGATTCGTTATGCTCAAATGGCGGTTGAAACCGATCCTACAAATACATGGTACTATGAAAGACTGGCAAATATCTATAAGCAAACAAATCAATTTACAAAAGCCTCTGACATCCTGGAAAAGATCATTGAACTAAATCCTAATAACATTGAGTATTATTATGAATATGCATTGACCTCATTATTCAGCAGAGATTATAAAAAAGCAATTGAATGTTATGATATTATAGAAGAAAAGATTGGTGTTACAGAAGACATATCAATTCAAAAGCAAAAGATCTATCTCCTGAAAAACGACACTAAAAGTGCAATTAAAGAAATTGAACTGCTGGCTGTATCATTCCCGACTGAAAGCAAATACTACTCTATGCTTGCTGAGCTTTATCTAAATGAAAAGAATGACAAGAAAGCTTTAGAAGCATACAAAAGAGTACTTGAAATTAACCCTGATGATCCTTATGTATATATTTCACTTTCTGATTACTACAGGAAAAAAGAAGAGGACAAAAAGGCATATAATTATCTGAAAAAAGGATTTTCAAATCCTCAACTTGATATAGAAACTAAAATCAATATTATTCTGGCATACTATACTGTTGAAGAAATATATGATGCAAAAAAAGATCAGGCATTAGAGCTTGCTGACTTATTGGTTGAATCACATCCTGAAGATCACAGGGCACATGCAATTATGGCCGATTTTATGTTTCAGGATAAACAATATGCTGAAGCCAAAAACTATCTCACTAAGGTATTAGCTATCGATAGTAGTCGCTATGCGGTTTGGGAACAGCTTCTTTTCATTGAAGCAGAACTTCAGAATTATAAAGCAATGAGATCGGAAAGCAAAAGAGCAATTGATCTTTTCCCAAATCAACCTTTACCATACTTATTTTCAGCTATATCCAGTTTTCAGGACAAAGAATACAATGAAGCCCTAAAAAGTCTTGAAAGAGGAGTAAAATTTGTTGTTGACAATGAATTGCTTAAAGCTCAATTCTATTCATATATCGGTGATGCTCAGCATGAATTAGAAAATGATGAAGAAGCATTTGAAGCATATTATAAGTCCTTGCAGATCAATCCTGATAATTCAATAGTTTTGAATAATTATGCATACTATCTCTCTCTTAAGAATATCCAATTAGAAAAGGCTAAAGATATGGCTTTCAAAGCATGCGAACTTGATCCTGATAATGGTTCCAATCAGGATACCTATGGATGGGTTCTATTTAAACTTGGCGAATATTCTGAAGCAAAGAGATGGATAGAGAAATCTATAGAAAATCATAATGAAGACAATCCTGTAATCCTTGAACATTATGGCGATGTATTATTTAAACTTGGAGATAAATCCGGTGCCATAAAAAACTGGAAAAAGGCTCAGAAGGCTGGAAAAGGATCTGATTTACTTGACAAAAAAGTTAGTGATGAAAACTATTATGAGTAGTATAATACAAGTGTTAAGAAATATATCAGCTTCACATACTATTAGGTTTATATCAATTGGTTTGATTGTAATATTCTTTCTAAACTCATGCGCATCAAGAAGAAGCATCATAAAAAAACCTATTAAAGCTGAAGGCCCTGATTATCTTTTCACAAAGCTTGCTGAAAACGAATTGAAATTCAATACATTCTGTGGTAAGTTTAAGGCTGATTATCTTTTTGCAAAAAAGAAAACAGAGTTTAAAGGTCAGATCAGGATGAAAAAGGATTCAATAATCTGGTTGTCATTTAGTCCTGCCCTGGGAATTGAAGTAGCCCGTTTGGTTATCACCAACGACTCTGTAAAATTCCTGAACAGAATTGACAAAACCTATTTTATTGGGGATTATGAGTTTGTGAATAATTTCCTGGAAACCAATATAGATTTTGATATTCTTCAATCATTCATTATTGGTAATGATTTTCAATTTTATGAAAAAATTAAATTCAGGGCATCTATTGATGCCGGAGAATACAGGTTAAACACTCTCGGCAGAAATAAGCTCAAGAAGTATGTGAAAAAATATGAATACAATCCGAAAGTTTACATACAAACAATCTGGTTGAATGCTGATAATTTTAAGATCAGCAGGATAAATATTAAAGAAATAAAAAAGGAAAACAAAAAACTTCACGCATTCTACAGCGATTTCAGGGAAGTTGGCAATCAACTTTTCCCTTATAACATTAAGTATGAGCTATTGGCAGAGAGAAGAATCGATCTTATTCTTGATTACACTAAAATTGAACTCGGAAAAGAAATGAAATTTCCATTCAAAATACCCAGGAAATACGAAAGAATTTATTAGTTTAGTTTGATGAATATGGTGTCAAAATATATATTAGTTCTCATTTTTTTCAGTATTCTGATACCTTCCAATCTCTATTCCCAGAAAAAAAGCAAGCAGGATCTTCAGGCCAATAAGCAAAAAATTGAAGGAGATATCAAGTATACAAATGACCTTATCTATCAAACGAAAAAAAGTAAAAAAACCTCTCTTGATCAGCTAATTCTAATTGACAGACAAATTGAAAAAAGAGAAAAACTTATCAATGCTATCAGCCAGGAAGTTGATTTCCTGGACAATCAGATTGGCCTTAATAATGATAGTATTAAGGATCTTACCAATGAATTAAAAAAGCTCAAAGAGGAATATGCTGAGTTAATCTATTTCGCTTATAAAAATAAGAGCATTTACAACAGATTGATGTTCATCTTTTCATCAAAAGATTTCAACCAGGCTTACCGCAGAACAAAATATTTTCAGCAATACAGTTCTTATAGAAAAACCCAGGCTGAATTAATAATACAAACACAGTTGAAGATTAAAGGAAAAATAATTATCCTTGAGGAGCAAAAAGTTGAAAAAACATCATTACAGTCGGAACAGGAAATTGCAATAAAAAATCTGAACCTGGAAAAGGAAAGAAAGAATCAAACCCTTAATGAATTAAATAAGAAGGAAAAGGAATTACGACAAACTCTCAGAGCCAAAGAAAAAGCTGCTAAAAAACTTCAAAAGGAAATCGAAAAAATAATAGCAGAAGAGATCCGGCTGGCCGCTGAAAAAGCCAGGCGTGAAGCTGATATGAAAAAGAAAGAAGAAATGGCACTTACACCTGTCGAGTTTGAATTATCTGAAGAGTTTGAAGCCAACAAAGGTCGTTTACCATGGCCTTCACAGCAAGGAATTATTTCCAGCACTTTTGGTGAACATGCGCATCCTGTATTAAAAAGGGTAAAAGTTAAGAACAATGGCATTGATATACTTACAACTGAAGGATCAAAAGTAAATGCCGTTTTTAATGGAGTGGTAACCAGGATAGTATCGGTACCAAATTTCAATAATGTGGTAATCATACGACATGGAGAGTTTCTTTCTGTTTATTCAAACATGAATGATGTTTATGTAGCAAAAGGTGATCATGTTAACACCCAACAATCAATAGGTACTGTGTTTACTGATAAAGATACGGGTAAAACCGAATTGCATTTCGAGTTATGGAAAGCCAAGACTTTACAAAACCCCATGTTATGGCTTAAAAAACAATAATTTAATGCTGCTTTATCACTTTAATGACCTTAACAAAATACTCTGAAGAGATCCTGACGAAGTATATTCCATCTTCAACAATTTCTCCACCGGAATTTCTTCCATCCCACACAAATTGATTTAACCCACTCTTTGCTGTATTATCGGATGTAACTGTCATTATTCTATTTCCCAGGATATTGCAGACATCAACATTTATATCAGTAATTTGATTTATATAAACATCGATATGAATTTCTCTATTAAATGGATTTGGATATGAAGAGATTCCTGCAATCTTACTGCCATCATTAATATTTGAAAGGGGTAAAACATTCAGATCAATATCTATCGAATAATGATCCCCTTTTAAGTTTATTATCTCAAATGTGGCTTCATGGTGTCCAATAGTGAGTCCACTTGTGTTAAGAGTAACTTCAATTGAATCTGTTTGTTGAGACGGTATATTTCCACTTGCGTTAATGCTTACCCATTGTGGAGTAGCACTCGTATTTATAATATATGATAAATCAACCGGTCCGGTATTTTCGATGCCAATTTTATAACTCCCGCTTTGATTCTGTTTCAGAGCTACATTCAAAGTAATGGGTGCTACAACAAAAGCAGGACTAATCAAATAATTTAAAGCATTGTAAACATTTAACCTTCCTCCCGAAACGGTTTTGCCTGTTAAATCAGGAAGTGGATCAACTCCGGCAATGATATAATCCTTGATAAGCAAGATGACTTCAGATGGATTATTCCAGTATGCATCCATAAAATTCGCATCACCACCAGAAAAGATCAAAGCAATAGCACCTGCTGCATGCGGACATGCCATTGATGTGCCGGTTTTCATACCATAATTATTGTTCTGTCTTGTAGACAAGACCGTTGTTCCCGGGGCTCCAATATCAATGGTTGTTAATCCGTAAGCTGCACCAATGTTTTTTTCATCATATTTAGTCGTGTTCGTAACAGACAACATATAATCTGTAGGAAATGCAGTTGGTATATCACCCACATCATCAATATCCCAGTTTGCATTGGCAGTGGCTCCACAGCTTAATATCCCAAGCTGTCCCAATGAATCATACATCGCTCCCCAGACAGGATAATCTTCTGGTTGCCCCTGATTAACACCAAAAGAAGCATTAGTAGCAACAACAAAGGCACCCTCTTGTCCTCCGGTTTCATCATAAGTTGCCCTTACTTCATAAATATACCCATAAGCTTCCACTACCGGTGCTTCAACAGTGGCAGAACCCTGTGCGGCCAGTAGTTGTGCATTCCAGTTTACTCCTGATACGCCAATATTGTTATTCCCTTTGGCTCCGGCAATACCTGAAACATGCGTTCCGTGGTCTTTAGAACTAATATTTCCTGAATGGCTATATGAATTCCATCCTAAATAATCATCAATGTATCCATTGTTATCATCATCAATTCCATTTGATGGTATTTCGTGATAGTTTTTCCAGAACTTAAGATCCTGATGATTGAGAAAGAACCCATCATCAACGATAGCAATCACTATAGTGTCTCCATTAGCTGAAAACCCTCCTGTAGTAATATCCCAGGCATCCGTAGCATCAATATCAGCATCTATAGTCCCACCTGATTGTCCGGTATTTTTAAGGTTCCATTGCTCATCAAAGCGTGTATCATTGGGTTCGGTATCCCTCATTGAAATGTAGTGATTAAACTGAGCGTTGGCAATGCTTTTTGATGATTTCACATTATCCAAAACCTGAATATCTGTCTTATTTCCTGCTTTGTATTCAACAAGCCATATTCCTAATCTATCAGACAGGCATCTAAGAGGTATAATCTGGTGATCTCCAAACTTATTCAGCACCTTATCAATTTGCAGTTTATTATTTTGCAACTGTATGATCAGCTGTCCGGGCACAAATTTCTCCTGCCCAAAAGCCATATTAGCCATAAGAAAACTCGCTAATAAAAAGGAAAGAAAAGCAAATTTATAGTTCATATGTCTTAAATTATTATTGATTGACTAATTT
>CAZDWF010000013.1:0-12461 GCA_964508895.1 uncultured Bacteroidales bacterium | reverse complement strand
TTTACTTAATAATTATAAGTTTTGTGGTCTTAAAATTATTATTTGCCCTCAGCTTTACAAAATATATTCCTGTAGGAATTGTAGTATCATCAATATTCCATTCAACCTCATTAGCACCTTCAGGCATTTTTACCCCATCAATAATTGAATGTATTTTCTGACCTTGTATATTGAATACCTCCAGAAAAACATCCAGGTCATCATTCAAATTAAATGATAATCTGGTGGAATTTGAAAAAGGATTGGGATAGCAACTCAGATCAATTATTGGTGAAGTAACATTTAGCTCTTCAGTATCTGAAACAGTGAGTACGATATCGAAGAAGTCTATTATTCTCTTCATCAAGGTATCTCTTCTCGAAGAATCATTCAGTAAATTACCAAACTCAAATACTGTTCCTAAAGTTTTTATATGTACCTTGTTCATAAGCCACACCACAGCAAAGGCTATCCGATTCATTTATAAAAGCAACATATGCCGGTGGCTCAGGTTCAAGATAATAGTAGCTGAATGGCTGCGCGGCTATATTTTCCATACTTACACCCTGGGTGAATGTACTATCAATTCCAATTATATTATAATACATAGCCGGTAAGTCAAAAGTATTGATATTGAATTTATCATGCATGGGAGTTTGCAAATGATCGCGCCAGGCCTCTCTGCCTTCCAAATAGATCTTTCCTCCTGCATTAAGATAATCAGCCAGCTGAACACCTTGCTGCCAGGTTAGTTCAGTACTTGAAAATTGTACTCCCAGGCAAACAAATATTGCCTGGTAATTATTCAAGCCATTTTGAGGAAAAGCCATCAGATAATTTACGTTAACACCGAGTCGTGCCAGTGTCTCATTAATTGCTGGTCCGGAAATATTATTCGGGTCAAGATCTAATATTAATGCAGGAATTCTGCCAACTCTGAAATCCAGTGTATCATATCTTTCGTATCCATACGAATCAAAAATCCTGACTGCCAGTTCAACAAAGTAACCGTTGGGAACTGAATAATCTACAAAAACAGAATAAGTTTTTTCGTTAGTATTGCCAGGCTCAATAATTCCATAATCCTGAGAATTTTGTCCTATTATCTGAATAAGATTATTAACCGTGCTGATTTCTACATTCACAGGATTAGATTCTGCATGTCCGGCGTTGTATAAAGGTATTATCAGGTCTGATGTTTCTCCAGGATCAAGTCGGCCGTTACTGTCATCAACCTCCACCTGAGTAATTGAAAGAGAAGGTGCTTTAACTTTTGAAATAAATTCTTTACTCCAATTTTGTGCCTGAGATTGTATTTCAGCATTCAGGTCGATATGATAATTATCCGGAACATTGATGCTGATATCAAGATCCAGTGCATTAACAAAAGACTTCTCCTGGCCGGGAGCAAGTTCACCAATCATCTCATTATTATCAAGCAATTGAATAAACTGATTATTTGATTGTACATTTAAGACCACATCATTAAGTCCTTGTGAAGAAATATTCTTTACTATAAGATCATATTTTACATTTTCCCCATATTCAATAACCGTATCTCCTTCTGCGTCAACAAGGAAATTAATTAAAAGTCCATCAGATAGTTGTAAAGATTCTTTATCTGATATTCCTTTTGAATCAGTACAAAGAATTTCTAAATCGAAAATCTCTGAATCATCAGCATTCCATATACTCAAAAAATTATCATTAACAATGCTAATGCTATCCGGAAGTCTTTTATAATCAAATATTATCTGTGTTCCATAAGGAATATCCGATGCATGCAAATAATCAATAAAATGGTAGTTAAATCCATTTCCTTCTGAAATACCGCCAGCCCAATCAATATATTCTTCATACATCACATCGCCATAATAGAAATATATATCACCATTTTTCATCAGCTTAACAGCCATATTAACATCCGATTGCAACTGATCTGTTATTGTTGCATTCCATCTGAAAATAATATAATCAGGAGTTGATTCATACCATAATCCATCATTATTCATTAAATCCAGTTCAACTTCCTTTGCTTTCAAAGGACTAATGCATTGAACATCTTTCAGGAATTCTTTATGATTTTTGATATATGACCAGTAAACAAACTCATCTTCAAAATACAAATAGGAATTTCTACAGGCATGTATGGTATCATATTTCTTTCCGAAATAAGGGAAGCTGAATTCAAGAGGTATTGAATAAATAGAATCGTTAGAATTCAGAGGATACAATTCATTAGTTTGTATCATTGGGAAAGATGCCATATCATAACTGCAAAAATATTTTTTCTTTAGTGCCCAAGCGTAGGGAGGAGTCCCTCCTGTTGCCTGCAATTCTATTTCACTGCTCACTCCAGGCGTAAATGCAGGAAGTTCTGCGGTAATGATATCCGGTTTTGAAAAATTAATATTTGCTTCCACTGCAAACATACTTGTTCCATTATTTGACAAAGAAACATTTGATGCTCCATAAGGAATTTCGGTAATTCCTGAAGTATAATCCATTAATGAAAATGACATCATTTCTCCATAACCTTTATTATTTGGATCCTGCTCGTTGATGATCAGGAAGAATTTCGCAGGAATATTAGGAGTGCAATGGCTCAAAAGTGGTGTTATATCCAGTCCGAATTCTATTTCCTTAAGTGATTCCAGGCTATCATTTCCCTGCATATATTTATCACCTCCCTGATAGTTAAAGATTGGGAAGTCTATCATTACTGAAGGCATATTTGATGAGATATCGGTAGTAACACCAGCAGTAACTTTTATCATCTCCCTTGAATCGTGGTTCATTTTCACCTTTAATGTAATTTCAGGCTCATAGGGCTCACTTAAAGTTATTACATGTGCAGCATTCGACCATATTCCACCCTCTTCTATTGGAATAGCAACAGTTCTGTACATCAAATATGCAAAACCATTATGTGCCCAGGATGTATCATAGCTGTTTGCGAATTTAAATCCGCCAATTTCCCAGTCCTGTGCATTAATTTGACCATCACCATTAATATCAATATGGTTGGTATAATCTCCATCACTATTAAAATCATATCTGATCGAATCATTATATCCAACTATTGTCATCCCGTGTAATGCTTCAGGGTAGAATTCTGTCATTACAGGATAGAATTCTTCCGGAGTTCCTGCAGGCAGATAAGATAAATTCCAGGGGCTACAGGCAATAAAACTAGCTACACCTCCTGTTTCAGCGTTTTCAAAATGGTGATACAGCCAGTGTTTCAAAGTAAGAATTCCTATTTCGCTATCCAATGGAACAGTATAGATCTTATCTATCCTGTTATGCATTGCATTATAATACTCATTATATCCAGACATCCAACGAGTGCCTTCACCATAATAAAAGCCTCCGTAATCAGCAACATTAGGCGTTCCGCATTTCTTAAGAATATTAAAAGTGTGAAGATAATTTACTCCATACCATCCATCACCTCCGTTATAGAAGTTCCATGCAAAATGTGTTGTGTACTGGTTTTCCGGCAGATCAGCTGAAAGATCTCTCGATCTGTCAATCTCATAAGTATAATTGTATGCAATACTTGTTGATTGCATACAGTTTGGATAATTGGTTTGAGAGAAAATGGGTCTGAAAAATTTATATTGAGAATTATCAACCACTGGAGGCAATATTATTTTCTCATATTCAGCAGGTAATTTAAGTTCAGGAACACTTTCAAACATGGCTTCATCCTGTTCCGCAATTTTATATCCAATACTTCTCAGGTAATCAAAATCATTATAGTCTTCTTTCTGTGCAAATAAGCTAATTTGTATTAAAGCAAGAATTAAGATAGTAGTTCTTTTCATCTTATTGGTATTTAACATTGCAAATTATCTATTTTGTCTTAAGCAGTCAAGCAGCAATCAGTTAAAGGTAATTTATTCTAAGACAACGGCAAATGACAAAGAGTTTGCTACAACTTGTATTTTTTTATCGCAAGGGTGAGTATATCATAATGATCGAAAGCCAAATTCTCAAGATTCTTTATCTTAAACCATTTCGCCTCAGCTGCATCATCACCAGCTGAAACTTCCAAATCTTCTTTATTAACGAATCCAATAAAAATTACAGATATTGTCCTAAACCTGGGATCTCTGTTCACTTCACTAAAAGCTTTAAATTGTTCCAGGCTAACTCCTGAAATACCAGTTTCTTCTTCCAATTCTCTGTCAATAGCCTCTTCAAGGGTTTCATTCATATCGACAAAACCACCTGGTAAAGCCCACATATTTTCAAAAGGATAGTGCTTTCTACGTATTAATAAAACATCAGCTTCCTTATTTTTGTCGATCAGGATTGCATCAACACTAACCGCAGGGCGGGGATATTTGTATGTGTAGGACATTTTATTACAAAGTTAGTTTTTTGTTTAGAACACCAAACAAATAATAAGCAATAAGCAATCTGAAATCCGTTCGAATATCGACAACCGACAATCGACAATAAAAAAAGCCCTGGATTTCTCCAGGACTTTGCACCCAATGTTTAACTAACATAAAAAAATAAAACTACAGAAGCTTGAAATGGAATTTTGCGTAGTATTCCTTTCCTATTACGATTATTCCATTCTTTAACCTGATATCTTCTAACTTGTCTTCAATATATTCATCCAGTTTTTCGCAGCTTGCATTTGATGATAGTATTTTTATATATCCATCTTCATCATAAGTAAAACATATAATTACTAAACCACATTCATTTTTATCTCTTAAATCTTCAGGATATGATAATTCTTTTGAGAATGCATTTTTAGTATCAAGTGGAATTGTGTTTTCAATTTCTTGAAGATTAGAATTGATTATATCATATTTAGCAAGATCTAATGTTACTGGTTTTGGAGTAAGTTTAATTGGCATTTCAACTTTAGCTTTATCAGATTTCCTATCTGATTTTTTGATCTCACCCTCATTACTGGCAAAAACAGCAGATATTACGAAGGATAGAGTCAGTATTATAATTAATTTTTTCATTGTATCCAGAGTTTATATTAAACAAATAACAGATACAATATTAAATATCACAATCTGTGCCAAAGCACCTATATTACTGATTACCTGGTTCTTATAAGGGTTTTAATGTTGGGTTTTAAAAGCGGAAAGTGTTCGATCGAATACAAGTATGTTCAGATGTGGACAAGGAGGTAATTGAATTCAAACAAAAGAGTTCTCGCAGATAACGCAGATTTTCTCGCAAATTACTCAGATAATTCAATTAAGAAGGTATTAATAATTTCCATGCCTATTCTCTGCGCCCCTGTGTCCATAAGATTTTTCTTCTTGCTTTTGCCTTTGTACTTTTGCCTTTTGCCTTTATATTAAATTACCTTGCACCACAATAACATATTCCCCTTTTATTGTAGCATTTTCTAACTGAAGTTCAACATCCTGAATTGATCCACGTATTACTGTTTCATAAACTTTAGAGATCTCTTTTATGATAGCAATCTTTCGATCAGATCCTGAATACTCTTTTAGTTGTCTGACAGTCTTCAATAATCTGTAAGGTGATTCATATAATATGAAAGTATAAGGAAGATCACATAGAAACTTAAGTCTGCTTTGCCTGCCTTTCTTATGCGGAAGGAAACCTTCAAAGAAAAACCTATCAGAGGGCAAGCCACTCATCACAAGTGCTGGTACAAAAGCTGTTGGCCCTGGCAGGCATTCCACTTCAATTTCATTATCAATACAAGCTTTTACAATAAGGTATCCCGGATCAGAAATTCCCGGTGTGCCAGCATCAGTTATGAGAGCAATGGTCTCATAATTAGAGAAATATTGAAGGATATTTTCTACGATCTTATGTTCATTGTGCTGATGGTAGGAAAAAAGTTTTTTAGAAATTTCAAAATTCTTAAGTAAAATGCCACTTTTGCGTGTATCCTCAGCAAGGATCACATCTGCACTTCTAAGAGTTTCCAATGCCCTGATAGTAATATCATCTAGATTTCCAATCGGTGTAGGTACCAGTATTAATTTTGGCATGATAGTATTTATGTCCGGGAAATAAAATTATAATATTGATCAGCTACAAGTTACGCTTTATGCGTCAGGTGTCACATCAAAATAACTTTCTCTCAACGATCTCCTTCAACCTCAATACATGTTCTGATTCTCTATCCCAATTATATTCTTTACTCAATTTATCAATGAAAGATTGCACATCCTTTAAGGCCGACAGTTCATTTAATCCATCAATTGCTCTTGCATAATCCTTTAAATCATTATTAAAAAGTTCTTTGATGAATAAAAATTTATCATTTATCCCTATGGCTTTTTTTAAATCCATAATTGGGTTCTTTTTGATCTTTGCTGCTATCGTTTTATCATCATCTGCGACAAATTTATCCGCTACGATAGTCTTTTTCTCAAAGACTGGATTTTTAGTGCGGCTTTCCTTTTTAACAATTTCTTTCTCTTCAATCTTTGGCTTAATCTTATCCTCTGTTTCAACTTTAACTTCTTTGCTACTTATATTCTTATTTTCCTTAACTATTTTCTTTGGATCAGGCTTACGGATATTGACTTCCTTTTGTTTATCTGGTTTATTAATTTCAGTTTTACCATGTTCATTAAGTAATAATTCCAGTTGAATTATCTGATCATACAATTCCCGGATTTTATCTTTTAAACCATCTATATCCAGATTTGAAACAGTTGATTCATATTTCTTAATAAGATCATATCTGAATTTAATGTTTTCAAATAAATGCTCAATTTGTAAATGCAAAAGTTTCTTGTCCATTTGTTATAGCTTTATCCAATTTCTAAACGAAAGATTTAATACTTTTGTATATAAAAGGGTAAAGATATAAAAGAATGAGCTAGTAATATAATGTTTCAGGAAAAGTCAAAAAAACAGAATAAGAACGGGTGGATTGAAGTGATTTGCGGAGGAATGTTTTCAGGAAAAACTGAAGAACTCATACGCAGGTTGAAGAGAGCAGAGATTGCCAGGATGAATGTAGAAATTTTCAAACCTAAGATTGACAACAGATACGATCCTGAAAATATCGTTTCTCATGATGAAAACACCATCAGATCAACTTCAGTCAATAGTTCCTCTCAAATTCTAATTTATTCTAACGATATTGATGTAATAGGCATTGATGAAGCTCAATTTTTTGATAGCGAATTGGTGAATGTTTGTAATCAGCTAGCAAGTAATGGGATCAGGGTAATTGTTGCCGGACTTGATATGGACTATACAGGAAAGCCTTTTGGACCTATTCCGGAATTACTTGCTATTGCAGAATATGTTACCAAAGTACATGCAATCTGTATTGAATGTGGCGAGCTGGCAAGTTACTCTTACCGGATTGATGATGATCCTCAGCTTATTAAACTAGGAGAAAAAGATATTTATCAGCCTCTTTGCAGAAAACATTTTCTGGAAAAACAGAAGGATAACGAATTCTGAAATAAGAGTTCTGACAAAAGAATTCAGACAAAGGAATTCTGAATTAGGTGCAAATACTTATCTTCTGCGAAATTAAAGAAAACCGCAGAGGCGCAGTGGCGCAGAGAATACATAGGGAAATTATTAATACCTTCTTAATTGAATTATCTGCGAGAAAATCTGCGAGAACTCTTTCGAGAAACCCTGCGAGAACTCTTATTATTTGGAATAATATTTGCATCATTTCTTCAATTGCTCTGATTTTATTAATTTTGCAAACTCTTTAAGCTAATTATTGTACACATGAAAAAGTTGATATTACTGATATTCGTAATGATGTTTTCATCTATTCTTTCCCTGCAAAGCCAGGATAAGAAGAAAGTAAATTTTATAATTTATACTAAATACGGCAAAATCTATGGAAGGTTGTATGACGATACACCGATACACCGCGACAATTTTGTTAAACTGGTAAATGAAGGGTGGTACGACAGCAGTCGCTTTCACAGGGTAACAAAAGGATCTTTTATTCAGGGTGGTGCCAATAAGCACGGACAGCTTGATCCCGGTTATAAGATCAATCAGGAAATCCGACCCAATCGCATACACAAAAGAGGTGCTATCGGCATGGCCCGCCAGGGTGATGAAGTAAATCCTGATTACTTTTCTTCCGCCTGTCAGTTTTACATTGTTACAGGAAGAAAGTATAGTGATGAAGAATTAGAACAAATAGAAGAGCATTATGGATATAAAATGTCTGACAAGCAAAAAAATACATATAAGAATTTAAGTGGGGCAGCACAGCTTGACAGAGGATATTCTGTTTTCGGGGAAGTGACCCGGGGAATGAATGTTGTGGATAAAATTACAAAGACCAGAATGTTTGGCACGGAACCTGATCCACCAATTTACTTTCATATTGAAATCTTTGAGGACAAGTAAAATGAAGGATAAAATTCAAAGCATACTTAAAGAGATAAACTCATTTAACACCGGATCATTACAGGAATTAGATGAATTCAGAATAAAGTATTTAAGTAAAAAAGGGATCATACCTTCATTGTTTAAAGACTTTAAAGATGTTGCGCCAGAGCAAAGAAAAGAAATGGGACAACTTCTTAATGAACTGAAAAATAAAGCACATAGCAAAATAAATGAACTCACAATTTTGTCATCAGGAAATTCAGATGAGGATGATGATAATACTGACTTAAGCAGGCCGGCTCTCGAGATTCAGCTTGGAGCCAGGCATCCGGTTTCAATTGTAAGGAACAGGATAATAGATATTTTTTCCAGAATAGGATTTAATGTTTCTGAGGGTCCTGAAATTGAAGATGACTGGCATAATTTCTCTTCATTGAATTTTCCGGAAGGACATCCTGCAAGAGATATGCAGGATACATTCTTTATTGAAAAAGATCCTGATATTTTACTTAGAACACATACATCTACCGTTCAAGCCAGGGTAATGGAAAATACCAAACCTCCTATCAGAACTATTTCTCCGGGGCGTGTATTCAGAAATGAAGCTATTTCAGCCAGATCGCATTGCATCTTCCATCAGATTGAAGGCTTATATATAGATAAGGATGTGAGTTTTGCTGACCTGAAACAAACATTATATTATTTTGCAAAACAATTTATTGGTAGCGATACCAATGTGAGATTCCGTCCTTCATTCTTCCCATTTACCGAACCATCAGCTGAGATGGATGTAAGCTGCCAGATTTGTCATGGCAAAGGTTGTAACGTATGTAAATACACAGGATGGCTTGAAATACTTGGATGCGGCATGGTTGATCCTGTTGTATTGGAAAATTTCGGGATCGACAGTAATATATATTCAGGATATGCTTTTGGTATAGGCATTGAGAGAACTACAATGATGATATATCAGATCAAAGACATCAGGCTTCTTTTTGAAAATGACCAGAGATTTCTCAGGCAATTTGAATCTGCTTTATAAGAAATCTATTTAAGCATTTCTTTTGCTATATCAATATCTGCAGGAATTGACAAATGACCCTGCACGAGCTTCCATCTGTCATCAGTTTTCTCCAAAACACCTGTAAACCTGATCCCTTCGTAACTCATAGCCTGCTCATTGTAAATAAAATTGAAATTCAGACACTCTGAAAACCATGCAGTATTTCCTGTTTCATTTAATCGAATCTCCTGATCAGAAATGGTTATCAAAGTATTTTCAAAACTTATATGCTGCTTTTTAATAGCCTTTTCTATTTCCTTCCAGCCCATAAGTTTTTCATCTCTGTCGGTTCCAATAAGAATGATATCATCCCTTGTTGACCAGATCTCTTCACATATTCCAAAATCTTCATTTTCATTGGCAAGTTGGTATTTCTCCAGGACAGTTCGAATCTCAGATAACTCTTTCTGAATATCAACTTTCTCTTTTTTTGGTGTGCACTGAATTAAGAATAAAGGTATCAGCAATAATAAGAATGGAACATTTTTCATAGCTATTACTTGTTTTAGATGAATAACATATTAATTGACCAAAGCATTAATTTACGAAATTTTAAAGGAATAATCAATTAATATTATAAAAATAACAACAAAAGCTAAGCTTAATTGTCTGGTTTGATAAGCAGACTTAACTTATTTAGAAAAATTCTTTATTAATTAAGCAAATATTCGTAAACTTGCAGGCTAAATTTCCAAGCATATTAAAAACTATATGGGCTTAAAATCATTGGTAATCAAGGGAGGAGTGATACTATTAATTATTGTTGGAGGAATAATTAATATGTCATTCATATCAAATGATCTCAAATCACAGCATGACAACAAAGAAAATCACTCCAATCAACACGGTGAGGACTGGAAAGAAGTGGTTATGGAAGAAGAATATAATGCAGGAAAAAGCATTATTGAGCATATAGTTGATGCACATGATTGGCACATACTTGATTATAAAGATTCTGACGGACACGAACACCACGTTAGCATTCCTCTTCCTATTATACTTTATCATGAAGGAGAATTATATGCATTCTGGTCAAGCAAGTTTCACCACGGACAATCATCATACAAAGGATTTCACTTTGAAACCAGTGGCCCTGACAAAGGCAAAATAACTTATCGCCTTGAAAGAGATTTTATTGATGAAGAAACTATAGTTGCTAATGACAACTCAGAATTACCATTGGACCTATCGATAACAAAAAATGTAGTAGCAATCTTTTTCAGTTCAATATTGCTGATCATAATTTTTGTTTCCATTGCCCGACAATACAAAAAACGTCAGAAAGAAGCTCCGAGAGGTATGCAATCATTATTCGAGCCTCTTATCATTTTTATCAGGGATGACATTGCTAAAGCAAGTATAGGAGAAAAGAAATTTGAAAGGTATATGCCTTTCCTTTTAACGATTTTCTTCTTTATTTTCTTTAATAATCTTTTAGGCTTAGTGCCTTTTTTCCCGGGAGGAGCAAATGTTACAGGAAATATTGCCGTTACTGGTGTTATGGCAGCATTTACTTTTCTGATCACGACTTTTAGCGGTAACAGAAATTACTGGCAACATATTTTCAATGCACCCGGTGTTCCATGGTGGTTGAAATTTCCCATACCCTTAATGCCTGTTGTTGAAATAGTAGGAATCTTCACAAAGCCATTTGTATTGATGGTTCGTCTCTTTGCTAATATTTCAGCAGGACATATTATCATTCTTGGCTTCATCAGTCTGATATTTATTTTTGGTAACATAATGCCAATTCTGGGATACTCTGTTTCAATAGTATCTATACTCTTTGGAATATTCATGAGTTTACTAGAATTGCTGGTTGCCTTCATACAGGCTTATGTATTTACATTGTTGTCGGCATTATATTTTGGAATGGCAGTAGAAGAACATCATTAAGAACTTGAATTAAACTTTAAATACACGTATTATGGATTTATTAGCAATTTTATTACAGGTAGCAAACGATCTGGCACCATTTGCAAAAATGGGAGCAGGTTTCGGTGCAGGCATCGCAGCAATTGGTGCTGGTATTGGTATCGGACAGATCGGTAGAGGTGCAGTAGAATCAATTGCACGTCAGCCAGAGGCTGTTGGTGATATCAGGTCAAACATGATTATCGCTGCAGCGCTTATTGAAGGGGTGGCATTTTTTGCTATCGTTGTTTGTCTGTTGATCTTATTCATCTAAACAAACGAATATCATATTTCCCAACGGTTGGTTGGGAAATATGATTTTATTTAACGAACAAAACAAAATATTATCATATGGAACTAGTTAGTCCCGGCATTGGTCTTATATTCTGGATGACACTCATCTTTGCCCCGCTTATTTTTATTCTGGCTAAGTTTGCCTGGAGGCCCATAATGAAATCCTTAAAAGAACGTGAAAGTTTTATTGAGGAATCACTCCATGCTGCCGATAAAGCAAAGGAAGATATGAAGGAATTAAAGTTCAGCAATGAAAAACTCCTTCAGGAAGCTAAAGAAGAAAGGGATGCGATTCTAAGAGAAGCACGCAAGATCAAAGGATCTATCATTGATGAGGCTAAAGAGAAAGCAAATGTTGAAGCCGACCGCATAGTAGAAAATGCCAAAGAAAGGATAGAGAATGAGAAGATGGCAGCAATGACTGACCTTAAAAATCAGATCGCGTCAATTTCTATTGAGATAGCTGAGAAAATTATTCAGCATGAATTATCACAAAAAGGCAAACAGGAAGATTACATCAATAAACTTATTGATGAAACCAAACTTAATTAAGCTTTATGCCAAATCTTGCAATTTCAAAACGATACGCTAAAGCACTGTTCGACTTTGCCCTTGGGGAAAACAAACTTGAAGAGGTTAAGAATGACATTGAGTTTATTGCAAACACATGTCGCGATAGCCGCGAATTGCAATCATTCCTGAAAAGTCCAATCATTAAAACAGATAAAAAGCTTATCATCCTTAAAAAGCTTTTTGAAAAAAAGATCAGTGAAATAAGCCTGATGTATATCTTAATTATTACGCGAAAAGGAAGAGAGAACTATTTGGAGCTTATCACAAAATCATTCATTGACTTTTACAAAGC
>CAZDWF010000012.1:0-46977 GCA_964508895.1 uncultured Bacteroidales bacterium | reverse complement strand
GATCCCAATTGATAATATTGTACAGGACTGGTGCTATTGGGCCGACTACGATCCTGATGACGGGAACAAAACATGGCAAAGCGCCAAGGCAAACTGGAGCTCCATGAAGTTTGACCCTTCCACTTATTCAGACCCTCAGAAGATCATCGAAGAGATCCATAATAAATATCATATGCATTATATGATCTCAATCTGGCCGGCTCTTGGTCCTGAAACAGAGATATTCCAGGAGATGTCGGAAAAAGGATTTACCTATCCACCTCAGCACTGGAGCTCAGGATATCTTTATGATGCATTTAACAAAGAAGCCCGGGATATTTATTGGGAATATATTAAAAAAGGTATCATGGCAAATGGCGTAGATGCACTCTGGATGGATGGTACCGAACCCGAGCTCGGAGACCAGCATACATTTGAAGTTTCAGAAAGCAATATTAAAAAGTTTGGAAAAACAGCCAGGGGATCCATGGCAAGAAATCTGAATGCATACAGCCTTGCTACAACTGATGGTGTTTATAATAACTGGAGAAGGGACATTCCTGAAAAAAGGGTTTTCATACTAACGCGTTCTGCTTTCACAGGACAGCAGCGCAATGCAGCCGTAACCTGGTCGGGAGATATCAATGCAAGATTCGATGTATTGAAAGACCAGATCTCTTCAGGTGTAAATTTCAGCATGGCTGGAATTCCTTACTGGACAACGGATATCGGGGGCTTTTTTCTGAGAGGGCATGATGTGGGACACGGCCCCGGATTATACCCCGAAGGCCATACCGATCCATCCTACAGGGAGCTCTATGTGAGATGGTTTCAATATGGAGCTTTTTGCCCCATATTCAGATCACATGGCACCCATACGCCAAGAGAGGTATGGCGATTTGGTGAACCCGGCGACTGGGCCTATGATGCACAATTGAGATTTGATAATCTGCGCTACCGCCTGCTCCCATATATTTATTCGCTGGCATGGAAGGTTACAAATGAAGGGTACACTATGATGCGTGGACTCCCAATGGATTATGCCAACGATAAAGAAACTTTCGATATCAATGATGAATTTTTGTTCGGATCGTTATTAGTGTGTCCGGTTACTGAACATCATTATTTCCCATTGGAGAAAGCAGATCTGAAAGAGATCGGTGGAATAGATGTTTATCTTCCTGCAGGAAATATATGGTTTGATTTCTGGACAGGAAAATCATACAATGGCGGACAAACTATTTACAGGGAAACACCAATCGATATTATACCGCTTTATGTTCCTGCAGGATCAATAATCCCTATGGGACCTTTCCTGCAATATGCTGATGAGAAAGCCGCCGATCCGATGGAGATAAGAGTTTATCCTGGAAAAGATGGTGAATTCGTACTTTATGAAGATGAAAATGACAACTACAATTATGAAAAAGGGATACTTGCTGAAATTCCGTTTACTTGGAATAATAAGAAAAAAAGTCTTACTATAGGTGAACGAAATGGATCCTTCCCCGGAATGTTAGAAAGCAGAACCATAAACATTGTAATCGTATCACAGGATAAGGCTGTTGGTGTTGAAGTAGCTGATAATCCTGATAAAACCATAATCTATTCAGGAAATGAAATTAAGGTTGAATTATAAAAACAAGTAGAATGGAATATTTTAAGGGTATTGATAAAATCAAATATGAAGGAAGGGATTCTAAAAATCCCCTCGCCTTCAGGTGGTATGATGAAGAGCTGATACTCAACGGGAAATCCTTAAAAGAGCATTTGCGATTTGCAGTTGCTTACTGGCATTCATTCTGTGGAAATGGTGCAGATTCCTTTGGTGATCCTACAAAAAAATTCTTATGGGATAATGGCAAAGATCCGGAAATAAGTGCCAGGCACAGATTGGATGCAGCCTTCGAGTTTATTTCAAAGCTGGGCGTTCCATACTATTGCTTCCATGATACAGACCTGGTGGGTAATGGCAGTGTGTTTGAAATTGAAAAAAGATTATTTGCAATACTGGAAGAGGTGAAAATCCTGCAGAAACAAAATGAAGTAGAACTTTTATGGGGAACCGCAAACCTTTTCTCTCATCCACGATATATGAACGGGGCGGCAACAAACCCTGACTTTAATGTGCTTTCACATGCAGCAGTGCAGGTGAAAAATGCCGTAGATGCTACTGTTTTCCTGGGAGGAGAGAATTATGTTTTCTGGGGTGGCAGGGAAGGATATCTCACTCTTCATAACACAGATATGAAGAAGGAGCAGGAACATATGGCCTGCTTTCTTCAGATGGTAAGAGATTATGGCAGGGCAAATGGATTTAAAGGGACTTTCCTTATAGAACCCAAACCAATGGAGCCATCCAAGCATCAATATGATTACGATGCCGCAACAGTGATCGGATTTCTGGAACGCTATAATTTACAGGATGATTTCAAACTGAATATAGAAGTGAATCATGCTACATTGGCCGGACATACTTTTCAGCATGAATTGCAAACTGCCGTTGATGCAGGATTATTCTGTAGCATAGATGCCAACAAAGGTGATTACCAGAACGGATGGGATACCGATGAGTTCCCTACAAATATTTATGAAGTCACCGAAGCCATGATGGTAATTCTGCAAGCCGGTGGTTTTACAAGCGGAGGCATAAACTTCGATGCGAAAACCAGAAGAAATTCAAGCGATGCCGAAGATCTGTTTATCGCACATATCAGTGGTATGGATGTATTTGCCAGGGCCTTAATTATTGCTGATAAGATTTTAAAAGACAGCGATTACCTGAAACTAAAAGAAGAAAGGTACAATTCATTCAAAGATGGTTCAGGACAAGATTTCAAAAAAAGGAAATTATCACTTGAAGATCTCCGAAATATAGCAAAAGAGATGGGCGAACCAAAACAAATAAGTGGAAAACAGGAATTCCTGGAACAATTAATCAACTCCTACATTTAAAACCTATGTTGTGAATAAAAAAAACAAAATCTATATTTTCAGCCTTACGCTGGTTGCAACCCTCGGCGGACTCTTATTTGGATATGATACAGCTGTAATATCAGGTACTGTAGGCTCGCTGGAAAAGTTTTTTATTGAGCCCTTTGGCTTCACTGAAACAATAGCAAACTCTCGACTCGGGTTAATTGTTTCCAGTGCATTGATCGGATGTATTATCGGTGGATTCTCCGGGGGTTATATTAGTCTGAAATTTGGCCGGAAAAAAGGCCTGATACTGGCAGCTATTTTGTTTTTCATATCAGCACTGGGATCATCCATGCCGGAACTGTTTTTCAGACCTATAGGTCAGGCAGATCATACTTTTATCAATTTATTTATTTTATACAGGATAATTGGGGGAATAGGGGTTGGTCTTGCTTCCATGCTGGCTCCCATGTATATTGCTGAAGTCGCTCCTCCTGAAATCAGAGGGAAGTTGGTTTCCTGGAACCAGTTTGCGATAATTTTTGGTATGCTGTTGGTTTACTTTGTGAATTACTTTATTTCACTTCAGGGCAATGATGATTGGCTGAACAATAAAGGTTGGAGATGGATGTTTGCTTCAGAGATGATACCTGCTTCAGTGTTTTTAATATTGCTGTTCACTGTTCCTGAGACTCCAAGATACCTAGTGATACAGCATAAAAATGAAAAGGCACTCAGTGTTCTTATACGGATAAATGGCATTAGTAAAGCTTCACAAATTCTTGAAGAGATAAAGACAAGTATCGATCAAAAATCAGGAAAGATCTTTTCATTTGGGGTGCTTGTGATTGTCATTGGAGTTCTTCTTTCCGTTTTTCAACAATTCGTGGGTATTAATGTGGTGCTTTATTATGCCCCGGAGATCTTCAAGAATATGGGTTCCGGAACAAATTATGCCTTGCTACAAACTATCATTGTAGGAAGTATTAATCTTGCATTTACGGTTGCTGCTATCCTTGCAGTTGACAAATTTGGACGCAAGCCTTTACAAATTATCGGCGCTCTTGGGATGGCAATTTTTATGTTTGCCCTGGGTACTTCATTTTTCATTCAGAAGATGGGAATAGGAACACTTATTTTCATGCTTGGGTATGTTGCCTGTTTTGCTTTTTCCTGGGGGCCGGTTACCTGGGTTCTTCTATCTGAAATATTTCCAAACCGTATCAGGGGAAGGGCAATGGCTATTGCCGTTGCTGCTCAGTGGATCTCCAACTATCTCGTTTCCTGGACTTTTCCGATGATGAATAAATCCACGTTCCTGACAGATATATTTCATCATGGGTTTTCCTATTGGATTTATGGAATAATGGGCATCCTGGCAGCATGGTTTGTCTGGAAACTGGTTCCGGAAACCAAGAATAAAACCTTGGAGGAGATGGAGGTACTGTGGAAGAGATAGAATAGCAAAAAACGAATCATTTTAAAAGCTGGGGATTTTCTGTAAGATGTATAAAAGATTAGAAAAGACCTACTATGCCTACTGATCCTACTGGTAGGCCTGGTCGGTTTAGTAGGCTTAGTTAGCCTTTCTTCCACTACTTTTCACTAATTATTAACATCACTTTCCACAGCAAACATTATTTCATAGTTTTATATCCCTTTAATACGAATCCATTTTTTCACTTAAAACCAATTATCATGGGCGGCTTTTTCGGAACCATTTCAAAAACTGATTGTGTCAGCGATCTTTATTATGGAACAGATTATCATTCTCACCTGGGAACAAAAAAAGGTGGGATGGCTATTAAGAACGGCAAAGGATTCAAAAGAGGAATTCATAACCTTGAAAATTCATATTTCAGAACAAAATTCGAATCTGAGCTTAATGAATTTGAAGGAAAAAGCGGAATTGGTGTCATCAGTGATTTCGAAGCCCAGCCCATAATAATCAATTCACATCTGGGTGAGTTTGCTATAGTTACTGTTAGTAAGATAAACAACCTTGAAGAGCTTACTCAAAGTGCGCTGAAGCAAAACAGGCATTTTGCCGAGATCAGTCCGGAAGGAACCAATCCAACAGAGCTGGTTGCCACCTTGATCTGCGAAAAGGGATCATTCGAAGAAGGGATAATTAATGTTTATGAAAAAATTAAAGGTTCCTGCTCTATGCTTATTCTTACGAAAGATGGAATTTTTGCTGCCAGGGATAAGCTGGGCAGAACACCTATCATCCTGGGTAAAAAAGAAGGAGCATTTGCATTTGCTTCTGAATCCAGTTCATTTACAAACCTGGGATTTGAAACTGAGAAATACATTGGTCCTGGAGAAATAATTTTTGCTACCGCCGAAGGGTATGAAACCACAAAACAGGCCTACGATGAAATGCAGATCTGTGCATTTCTCTGGGTTTATTATGGCTATCCAAGTTCCAATTATGAAAATATCAACACAGAAGACTGTCGCTACAGATGCGGTGCAGCTCTGGCAAGGAATGATGATGCGGACGTGGATTTTGTATCAGGAATTCCGGATTCAGGAATTGCCCATGCCATCGGATATTCAAATGAAAAACAGATCCCCTATAAACGTGCCTATGTGAAATACACTCCCACCTGGCCAAGGAGTTTTATGCCTCAAAACCAGGAAATGAGAGATCTTGTTGCCAAGATGAAACTTATTCCTGTGAAAGAACTCATTAAAGGGAAAAAGATCGTCTTTTGCGATGATTCTATAGTCCGCGGAACCCAGTTTAAAGATAATGTGGAAATACTTTATGAATACGGAGCCAAAGAAGTACATGTCAGGCCGGCTTGTCCTACATTGATCTTCCCCTGCGAATATCTGAATTTTTCACGCTCTCGTTCTAATCTCGACCTTGCAGGAAGAAAAGCCATTAAAGATCTTGAAGGTTCAGACGATAAATACCTGGATGAATATGCAACTCCTGGAACAGACAGGTATTACGCTATGATAGAAAAGATCAGGGAAAGGATAGGAGTAACAACTCTTCAATACCAGAAACTCGATGACCTGATCGAAGCTATTGGTCTTCCTAAGGAAAGAGTTTGTACACATTGCTGGGATGGAAGCAGCAGATTCTAGGTGCTGGGTACTGGGCTCTGGGTACTGGGCACTGGGTTCTAGGTTTATAGTATAAATAGCCTATTACAGTACCTCGTAGATTGAACATCGTAAACCGAACATAGAAAATACTAAAAGCTAAATGCCAACCGCTAATTTCCAAGTACTATATCATGATGTGCGTTGTTCGATGTACGATGTGCCAAGTAGGTGGCCTCAACGCAAACATGATAACTAGTAGCACCACAAACCCAGAACCTAGTGCCCATACCTAGAACCCAGTTATTATCGCAGCAAACCCTCCCCCCGCTGCCATATGTATCTTGATCTTAGTATCTTTCGTAACCTTTCTCACATCCCTTTTGTAGTCCATAGCATTATGATCGGCATTAACTCCATCCTGCATTATGGTCATATCATAGGTTCCATCATCCAGGAAATTAAGGTCAATTTCAAAATCCCGGGCATCCCAATCGGTCATGGCTGCAATATACCATGCATCATCTTTCTTTCTGGCAATGATAATGTATTCCCCCACGCTGGCTTTAAGGACTTTTGTATCATCCCAGGTGACAGGAATCTGAGAGATGAATTCGGTGGTTTCTTCTTCTTTAAGATAATTTGAAGGACTATCGGCCAGCATTTGTAGCGGACTTTCAAAAATAACATATTTAGCGATCTCATGACATCGTGTTCCCATACTCATAGGTTGGCTCCAGGATATGTTGAAGTCCTTTTCATCTTTATTTGTCATAGCACCCGGTGTATAATCCATCGGGCCGCCTATCATACGGGTAAAAGGAAGGGTAACATCATGCTTAGGAGTGATCAGCTCGGACCATTTGCAGTTCTCTAGTCCTTTCAGCCCCTCATGGGTAAGCACATTGGGCCAGGTCCTGTTAAATCCTGCCGGTTTATATGCTCCATGAAAATCTAGGATAAGTTCATGTTGTGCAGCTTTTTCAGCCGTTTTCCAGTAATAATTCACCATATCCTGATCTGCTCTTTGCATGAAATCAATCTTTAATCCTTCAACACACCATGCCTGACAGCTATCCATAAACTGATCCATTACATTATCCAGAGGTTTCCATAATACCCACAGAATTATCCCTACATTCTTCTTCTTACCGTATGAAATTATTTCTTCCAGGTCTATATCAGGATTCATATCAAAAACATCAGCTGAATTCGACCATCCTTCATCCAGAATGATGTAATCCAGTCCGTATTTTGCAGCAAAATCAATATAATATTTATAAGTATTTGTATTTATTCCGGCACGAAAATCAACTCCTGTTATATTATTGGCATTCCACCAGTCCCAGGCAACAAGCCCGGGTTTTATCCAGCCCGTATTTTTAATCCTGGATTCCTCTGCCAGAGCAAATACAAGATTGCTTTCAACAAGTCTCTCATCCTGATCAGTGATAATAAAAGCCCTCCATGGAAATTCCCTGAATCCTTTGGTTTCAGCCAAGTAAGCGGCTTCCTGAACAATCTCTTCATTGTGAGGTCGATTAGTTTCTTTTGTCTCCAGGATAACAGAAGGGAATACTGCTTTAAGCATATTAGTATCATTCTTCTCCAGGAACATCTGAGGATAATCCTTTACATCACTGTCGCATATGGCAATGAATGTGCCATCCTGTGTTTTGAGTAAAGCCGGTAAGGAGCAAAAGGAATTTTCTGCAATTCCTGAAAGAAGAGTATCCTGGTATGTTCTTTCATAATGACTCATAAAGCTCTCCTCTTCAGGGAACCAGATATGAGTGTTTGGCGGAAAGGTGTATTCTCCAAGTTCATCTTCTATCTTAACAGTTTGATTGGTTTCGCCGGTGATCCTGTATGCGAAGCCATCATCATATACCCTGAATATGAGCTTAAACGGTTGTTTGAATATCAATTCGAGTTTATTGTAATGATTTCTGAAATCCTTATATTTTGTTGGTACCACAGCATGGATCACTTCATCCACTTCTGATTGCTTTTTCCCACGGATCTTGGGATTATAAGCCAGCTCAAAGCTTTCAGAAAAGGTTAATCCAACATTCACATTTTCAATTAGCAGCTTATCCTTGTAATAAACCTGAAAATGAATATCTTCCTTAACTTCAATATTTACCAGGATGTTCTTATCCGGAGAAGAGATCTTGTAATTCTTTGAAAAAACGGGTGTAACGAAAATAATTGCCAGCAGGAAAGTAAGTATTGTATTTTTCATGTCAGGAATTTTGGATGATGATCAAAGGTAGGAAAAAAGTAAAATGTAAACAGAAAGAGACGATGATGATTAGTGATTGCTTATACAATTCTGGCATCTTGCATCTTGTATCTTGCATCCAGCATCTGCATCAATTTAAATTGACAGAATCCTGCAAAATTCTTACTTTTACATTAGATAAACCCATTTAATATGAAAAAGACAAGCCAAATTCTAATCCTGATTTTCCTGCTAATATTTATCCTGCATAGTTGTAAAAAAGATGAGGATAATAATAATCCTGATCCACCAGTTGTAAAATCCAAACATGCATGGGTTGTTGGAAGTCATGACGACTCCACTCAATATGCTTACATTGGTTATTCTTCTGACGGAGGGGAAACCTGGACAAGGCAGGCTGAAAATGATAATGACATTCTTAATGTATTCCTGGGTGATGTCTGGGCCATTGACAAAAACATTGTATGGGCTGTGGGTTCAGGAAACACCATAATAAAGACCAGTGATGGAGGTCAAACTTGGGATAAAGTCCAGGGGCCATCAAAGTATATGGACGCAAACTTGGAGAGCATTCATATTTTGGGAGAAGAAGACATCTGGATAAGCGGCGCTCCATCAGTAGTTTATAATTCAAAGGATGGGGGTAATACCTGGGCAATTTATGACAGTACTGTTTTTGGCAGTAATATCCAGCTTCAGGGGATACATGCAGTAAGTCCGGATATAATATATACTGTCGGACAAATTACTAATAGCACATCAGATTATGACGGATATATCTCGAGGACATTAGATGCAGGCAATACCTGGAATACCATTGTACCTGATACCAATTTTGGTTGGATTAGGGTTACTTCTTCCGACCCTTATAATATCATTGTATACGGAGGTGCATCAAAGTACTTACTTTCAACTGATGCCGGGGCCACCTGGAAAAACAAAATTGTTCCTCACGCTGGTGGGGGTGGAACTGGCGGAGCAGATATTAACTGCCTGATAATGCTCGATCAACAATCCTGGTGGGGAGCATTTGACTTAAATAATATATTCAAAACAACTAATTCCGGTACATCATGGACGAAACAACCTGCACCCGGAGAAACGGATATGTGGTTGTTGGGAATAGATGCATACAGCAATGACTGGGCTTTAGTTGTAGGAGCTGCCACTCATACATATAATGGGAAAGTTGTAAAAACAACTGATGGAGGAGCAAGCTGGAATGTTGTTTTAGCTAATACCTCTATGCTTCAGAAAGTTTGCTTTGCAAAGAACTAATCTGTCAGCAATTGTCGGAAGATTTCCGGAAGTTCGCAATTAAATATAACTATTTCTTCTGTTTCTGGATGCTTAAAAGCTATCTCGCTGGCATGAAGCATCATACGATCCAATCCGATCTTTTCTTTTAACAGTTTATTGAGTTGACGGTTTCCATGTTGTCCATCACCAAGAATGTAATGACGCTTCAATCCGAAATGCTGTCGGATCTGATGGAATCTTCCTGTTTCAGGATATGCCTCCACCAGGCTTACAGCTGTTTGTTCTTTATCATGATACGGGAAATCAAAAGTCTTGGTGTTCAATGTTCTGAATCTTGTAATTGCATTCAGCTTCTTCCTCTTGCTTTTATCTTTTACAGGAAAGTCAAAAGTTCCTTCCTTATCCGGTTTACCATATACAAGAGCATGGTAGGTTTTCTTTATATCCCTTCCCCTGAACTGTATTGAGAGTTTTTCTGCTGTTTCAGGATCAAAGGCAAACACCATAATCCCTGAAGTTTTAGCATCCAGGCGATGCACACCAAAGATGCTTTTTCCTGTAAGCTCGCCCATTGATTTAAGAACATAATCTGCATCGTGAGGCATATGCTCGTTCTTGTGGATTGGAATGCCAGAGGGTTTGTTGATTATGATGAAGTGGGGATCGGAGTGGATTATGTTTAACTTCGTAAGCATAAACAAAAGTAAATAATTACATTTAGGTAATTACTAAACATATTCGATAATCCATGACAAGATTCAAGAAATCCCAGCTAATAATAAATCCTGATGGAAGCATATACCATCTTAAGCTTCATCCTGAAAATATCTCTGATGACATCATTCTTGTTGGGGATCCAGGGCGGGTAAGTACCATTGCAGACTATTTTGACAAGATTATTTACCAGGATAACAATCGAGAGTTTCATACTGTTACCGGAGAGCTGAATAATAAAAGGATAACGGTTATTTCCACCGGTATTGGACCGGATAATATTGATATCGTACTTAATGAACTGGATGCACTTGCCAATATCGACTTTGGTAAACGAGTAATAAAAGATAAACTCAAAAAACTAAATATCTACCGCCTTGGAACTTCAGGTGCTATACAAGATGATATTGCAATAGATTCATTTGTTGTTGCTGAGTATGGACTGGGTATCGACGGACTTGCAAATTTCTATGATCTTAATAAAGAACTTTTTGTATCATCCCTGGAAAATGCATTTATAATACATACAAAATGGCCGGATAAACTTCCGTTTCCTTATGTTTTGAAATGCTCTGATGATCTGCTTTCAAAATTTGGCTCAGGATTCTTAAAAGGAATTACTCTCACTGCACCGGGTTTTTATGCACCCCAGGGAAGGGAGCTGCGACTAAAACCCAAATACCCGGAACTTATTGAAAAGATACGTTCTTTCAGCCATTCTAATGAAAAGATCATGAATTATGAAATGGAAACCTCGGCACTTTATGCGCTGGGTAAAGCCCTGGGACATAATGTGATCACTATTTGTGCTGTGTTGGCAAACAGGTATCGGGAGGAATACACCATCAATGCACAGGAAACAATCAACACCCTGATAAAAAGAGTACTGGAAAAGATTGTAAGCTAAGCATAAAAAAAACTGCCAGGCTGAATCCTGTAAAAGAATTAAGAATAGAATAAGATTTCAAATAATTCCCTAACTTCACAGGAAAATAGCTAATATTAATACTAAATAAGAGCGTATCAACAGACCTGAAAATCCAATGTGATGAAACGAAAAAGCAATGTTAAACAACTCAATCATAATGATATAAAGAAGATATTGAATACCCAGGATAAACGTGTGGTATTCGATAAGACCAATATTATTCCAGACCACCGACAATTATATGCCGACCTGAAGAAGTATATAAAGTACGATTCTATTAAAAGAAAATCAGTGCTGGGAATCGATATGTACCAGTATAGTTCACTGGGTGAGTTTGAGCAAACGCTGATCCCTTTTCTTTTCAAGACGATGTTTGAATCAAGCATCAAATTATGCCTGGAAAACCATAAATTTATTTTCCAGAAATACTCAGTTGAGAGAATTGAACGCAATTTCATCAGCACCGGTGACGGAGGTTTCCTCTTATTCGATAATCCACTGCAATCCCTTTTATTTGCGTCTAATTTCGCAGTGGTATTACGCACTTTTAATGCATATCATTATTTCCCAAGACTAAGACGTATCATAGGAGCTATAAACATGAGGTATGCCATAACTTTTGATAAGATCTACACTTACGACAATAATTTCTACGGAAGGGGAATCATCAATAATGCCCGTATACTAATCAAGGATAACCTCAACCGTTGCCTGATCGATGAGCATGTACACAGCTGGTTTATGACCAACCTCGACGGGGTGGAGAACCTGCAGATCATGACCCTTGCTGAAGTAGCCAATATCTATGAATTCAGCAAAGGATACGATAGGATATACCTGGAGGGAGGCGACGAGATATTTGAAGATGTACCTTCCAGGAAATACGGTATCATCAATTCGGATATCTTAAAGGTGGGAGTGATACAATCCAAGGAATCCTCGATTAGCGTTTATAACCTGCATCTGCAGGTAACCATCCGCATGAGCAACGACGACGACCCTGATCAAACCCGTCTGATCACTGTTAGCCTGGGGAATTTGAATACTACGGGGATTTGATTTTCATAACCTTACAAGCATCAATACTGTTACTTGTTTCGAAAATACAAAAATACACACCCTGTGAGCAAGGGCTTCCTACCTGATCATTTCCATTCCAAATAAAGGATTTCTGATGACTTAAAGTAAAGGTCCTGATTAGTTTTCCTGAAATATTAAAAATTCGAACTTCACACATTTCGTCAGTAGTTTGCCTTTCAAAACGAATCTGTGATGAAAACGGATTAGGGTGGTATCTCCATAAAATACTTTCTTCAGATCCTGGTTTACGATCCTGTAAACCGACATGCCCACCGGTGTATGTTTTAAAAATTGTAGCATTTTCGCCCAATACAATTCCCTCATCCTCATTGAAGAACTCAAGACAGAAAATATCATATGTAGTTGGTGCATCAACAGGAAACCATGACTCACCGCCATCCATTGACTTGAAAAGGCTCTGTTGATTCTCTGTTCCTGTAAGGTAACCAATATCGTCTGAAGGGAAACAAATATCTCTGTAAATAATTTCACCTTGGATTATATTCGGAATTTCATACCAGGAATTGCCCCCATCAACCGTTTTTAATATGATATTTCTTCCAACGGCAAATCCTGTTACATCATTAATAAACCTTATCTTAAAAATGCCATTCTCAGGAAACTCTTCCTGTATCTCCCAGTTGAGGCCACCATCCGTTGTTTTCAACAAAACCCCATTAGTGTTGTAATCTCCACCAACAGCAAATCCTTTAGTCTCATTAATAAAAGTTAAATCTAAAATGGAATATCCGACATCTGGGTCATTAATGTTTGATCTTGTCCAGCTTAATGCGCCATCAGTTGTTTTCAAAATAACAGCAGTATCACAATAATCTATAGTCCCTCCACCAAAGCCAATTAAAGTATCCTGAAAAAACAACACCTTATTCAGATAGTAAGAATTATATGGGAATGGTCCACACCAGGAATATGTTTCTCCCCCATCCATTGTTTTATATACATCAAAAGATTCACCCAGATAACCGTAATCTTTTGAAAGAAAATGAATGTACCTTACCTCAGACATTATTTTTTCCCATGTTAGCCCACAATCCATGGATTTAAAAAATCCTCCTCCCATAGGTGTATAAGTGCTGGCATAGACTACGCTATCAGAGGCAATTTGTGACACGATAAAACTCCAGGAATCCAAACTGGTATAAGCCTTTTCCCAGCTGTCACCGTAATTCCCGGTTTTATATATTTGTCCGGAATAACCTACACTAAAACCGAATCCTGTATTTGAAACTTCTATATCTTTAGAGAACCACGACCCCACATAATCAGGGTACAATTGCCAGTTCTCCCCACCATCAATAGTTCTTCTGATCTGGTTCGCATAATAGGTATCACCTAATGAAAATCCTGTGTCAGCATTAATAAAACAGAATTCTCTTGAACTCGACAAAGAAAGTGAAGAATCAACCACATACCACGTAATTCCTCCATTTACAGTTTTAAAGATCCAGTCAAAATAATTAGGATTTGATCCGGTTTGTCCACTCAACACCCCGGTATCAGCATTGAGAAAATATACATTATAAACCCAAAAGGATTTATTTTCAGGAAAAATATCAACTTTTTCCCAAACATTACCACAATCGGTTGTTTTGAAATATACAGAATCATAATATCCTGACATAAATCCCACACTGTCATTGACAAACTGAATTCCTTCATACCATGTGTTATATCCCGGATTAATTGTATCCCATATTAAACCGGCATTATCAGTCTTTAGAATAACATTATCCTTACCCGTGGCATATCCATTTTGTGAATCCAAAAAACAAATATCCCAAAGTTCAAAATCAAGGTCAGGAGATACATCAAACCAGGAAAAGCCACCATCCAGCGTTCTCAGAATTAAGCTTTTATATGAATCATTGGCTTTTGTACCGCATAAATATCCTGTATAAGAATCAACAAAGAATATTGCAGCAATATTTGAATGTCTGCTAATGCCAGCAGGGCAATGTATTATTTCCCATGTAGTACCATTATCAGTGCTAATAATAATTGTTGCTTTTTCACCAGCAATAACAGTTGAATTATCTGGCAGGATCTGTATATCCATCATGTTACTCTCAACAGGAACGGGATTAATCCTGTACCATGCGTCTGTTTGAGAAAATGTGAAACTTACTGTAAAAATGAGAAAAACAAATGCCTGGAAAGTGTAACAAAGCAGCTTCATCATAATTAATTTCCATAAATATAAGAAATTCTTTCAGTACTTTACAGTTGTACAAACTTCAAAATATTCCTATTTTTGATATTCACAACCTCTATACTGACAACTATGAAAAAATTATTACTGCTATTTATCAGCCTGACATTCCTCTTCAACACCCAGGCTCAGATCGAAGCCACAACCAAAGATGGCAAAAAGGTATATCTCTATGACGACAGAACCTGGAAATTTGCACCGGAAGAAAATATTGAATTGGCTACAGATGCAAACTGCCTGAAATATATCACTATTGAAGAAGATAAAATGACCGGTGCTAAAAAGTATTTCTCCAAAAAGAAACTGGTTGTTTCGTACGATGAAGGAAAAACAGGTTTCGGCATATTCTGTGAAGCAACAGGATATGGAGTAAAAGTCACCATGCAGGCCGTTGGCTCCGGAAAATGCATCAATGATGACCATACCATTATCGTCCGTTTTCGTGATGGCACTACAAGCACCATGGAAAACGATATTAACACAAACTGCCAGAATCAATTCGTATTAAAGTTTGGTGGCGACTATGCAAAAGAAGACCAGATGGTTTTGCTTAAAAGTAAACCCATAGAAACCATTCGTGTTTATACCCAGGAAGGCTTTGTGCAGGAAGATCTTACTCCTGAGATGAGTGACGAGTTTATGAGTACGTTGGGGTGCTTGTGGGGGGAATAGAAGAACTTATGCTTCTCTATTCTTCAAATAATCTTTTATAAAATCGACTCAACGATCATAATTTCAGTCATTTACCAATTGACTTTTGTTTGCAAATGCTTTATATTTGTTATCAATACTATCAAAATTATTAATCATGAAACCCACGAAGCTTTTCAAAATCAATTCAATTCAATTAATATTTATACTCGTAATAATTTTTAGTTTGTCTATTATATATACAAGCTCCTGTAAGAAAGACACTAGTAGTCCTCCTCCTACTCCTGTAGTTATTGAACCCAACCTAAAATGGATAGGTGAAAAAAAGTTCTGGAGGCTCAATCCGCAAACCGGTATGCTCGTGGAAATTAGCCCGGATACCATTCTGTATATAAATGGAATGGGGTTAAACGATAGTGTAACCGTTTTGCCTAACAATGTAGATTCTATCTGGGTATCACACAGATATCAGAATGATGCATCTGTGGCTGTTGCTACACCGTATATCATTGGTGAAAAGATATATGTTAAGCGTTTGATTATTGCAGGAAATTCCGCCGGATATGTTGATGATCCCTCTCAGGTGGTTTACCAAAGTTCAATTCCTGGATCATTATTACCAGCACAAGGTATAGATACTGCATGGTTTGGCCCTTTTACTTTGCCCTGTGGAATGTTTAAACAGGAATTAAAACTGGATACTGCCAATTCAGTGAAAGAAAGTAACGAAGGGGATAATGAAGTGACTAAGACCATCTTTATGCCAAGCAATCAATATTTTACCTTAAAGAAAAAAGTGCTGATAGCCACATGTGATCATAACCTGCCACCGGGAACCGTAGTTTCGCAATTTGAAGTGATCGTACCTGCTGTACCCCCTCCTGATACCTTTAGCGTGTATGTAACTTTATACACATACAAGAATGGTGCAGGTGCCAGTGATAAAACGGAATTAAATCCTCCCCCTGTTGTCAGGGTAGGACCAGGTACCACACAAATATTCGATATGGAGATCAAGGAGCTGCAGCAACATGAGTGGGCTCCGGGTAATGCACATTCGGGAAAAATCACAGTAATCTCAGAAGACGGTTGTATTATCAGGCAAAAGTCTGCAGGATTGTTTATTGAGCATCCGCCTGATTAATCGAATAACGACTGTAAACACGTAAGACCCTATTCTTTGAGTTTCTTAAAACATCCCTTAAGGCCTTCCCTGTTAATAAAGACTCAATCAGGAATTAGACTTTTCATACACTACGTGAAATTACTCAATGTGTAAAGAGACTAATGTCCCTTTTATAATACAGAAACACAAAAACCTTCCCGAAGATGATTATCTGTCGAATTTTACATGTGTATTACCCAATGCAATATAATGTCTTATCTTTTAATTATCTTTTGAATTGATTGCTGATTCTTATCTGAGATAACAACAAAGTATAAACCTGAATCTAAGTTTTTAATATTCAACATATCATTTTTTCCAGCTAACTTCCTTTCAATTAGTATTTGCCCTTGGATATTCAGAACCTTCACATTTGCATCATTCGAATTTTCTAAATTGATATACACAAAGTCAAGTGCTGGGTTAGGATAGATTATAAATTCAGACTCCTCATTTATCTCCTCAACCTCAACCCCACATGCTGCTTCTACTTCTGCTTGACTATTGCAACCATTTGCATTTGAATGAATTTCAATAGTTCCGTTTGGACTGATTAAATAATCACAAATACTTTGCACTTCACAGGTTGACAGATAAGAGTTGTCGTATATTTTTAAGTATGTGATAGTATTTGCATCTATATTATCTAATCCTGATAAACTTGTCAGGACATCATTACTTACAATATTAAGGATTCCCCCGATGGAGGTTAAATTGTACAATCCTGATAAACTTGTTAGAGCAGTGTTACCACTAATTAAAATGCTTTTCCCAATAGTTGTCAGATTATCCAGACAAGTTAAACTGGCCAGGGCTTCATTGCTATAAATAGTAAGGCTTCCATCAATGGAAATTAAATTATCAAGTCCCGATAAACTTGTCAGGGAATAGTTCCTAAAAATATCAAGATCACCTCCAATTGAATCCAAATTGTCCAATCCTGTTAAACTTGTTAGTTCCTGATTGTTCTCTAGATAAAGGGTTCCCCTGATGGAATCCAGATTGTTCAATCCTGCTAAACTTGTTAGCGCAGCGTTGTTCCAAATATAAATCCCTCCTTTGATGGAAGTTAAATTGTCAAGTCCTAATAAACTTGGAAGGGTATCGTTTTCAAAGATTTTAATGCCTCCACTGATGAGATTCACGTTTTCAAGTCCTGATAAACTTGATAGAGAAATGTTATATTTAATCTCAAGATTTCCACCAATAGAATCTAAATTTTCCAGTCCCGTCAAACTTGTTAGGAGTCCGTTGTTATCAATTTCAAGATTTCCACTAATAGAATCTAGATCTTCCAGCCCCGTCAAACTTGTCAGTATTCCGTTGTTTTCAATCTCAAGATTTTCACCGATGGAAGTTAAATTATCCAGTCCCACAAAAGTTGTCAGGGATACATTATCATAGATTTCAAGACTTCCCCCTATGGAAATTACTACATTTAATCCATTTAAGTTAATGATATCATCGCCGGATATGTATACACTTCCTTCTAATTGTGTACAACCTGGATAATTGGATTGGAAATTGTCAATGTCTGCTTGGGCAAGAAAATAATAAGGTCCGTAAGGAAGGCAAGGAAGGGTAAATCCACAGGCATTTGCTACCTCTGGAGGATTATTGCAACCGCTTTCATTATGATGAATATTAACTGTTCCGTTAGGACTGGCTAAATAATCGCAAATGCTTTGCACCTCACATGTAGAAAGGGAACTATTATAAGTTATAGATAAATTAAAAATTGAGCTTGCATCTATATTGTCCAGTCCTGTCAGACTTGTCAGGGCATCGTTACTCCCTATACTAAGATTTCCCCCGATGGAAGTTAGATTGTCCAATCCTGTTAAACTTGTTAGGGAATAGTTGTCAGCAATTTCAAGATCTCCTACTATAGAATCCAGATTGTTCAATCCAGTTAAATTGGTCAGGGCATCATTGCCATTAATATAAAGGTATCCCCCGATGGAAGTTAGATTATCCAATTCAGTAATACTGGCCAGAGCATCGTTGCCTGATATATTAAGATATCCCCCGATGGAATTTAAATTGTCCAGTCCCGATAAACTTGTCAGGGAATTGTTGTGAAGTATCCAAAGATATCCCCCGATAGATTCCAGGTTGTCCAATCCTGAATAACTTGTTAGATTAACGTTGTACCTAATTTGAAGGTTTCCCCCAATGGAAGTTAGATTGTCCAATCCTGTTAAACTTATTAGGGCATCGTTTTCAAAAACACTAAGGCTCCCGCCGATTAGATTCACGTTTTCAAGTCCTGATAAACTTGATAGAGAAAGGTTGTCCTTAATAGAAAGAGATACACCAATAGAATCCAAATTGTCCAATCCTGTTAAGCTTGTAAGACTCAGATTATTTTCAATATAAAGGCTTTGCTCAATATAATCCAGATTGTCCAATCCTGTCAAACTTATGAGACCCTGATTGTATTCAATATTAATGCCTCCCCCGATGGCATCCAGATTGTTTAATCCAGTTAAACTTGTCAGGGCTGGATTACCACCTTCCAAATAATCTCCAATTTCAAGGTATCCCCCGATAGAAGTCAAACCTTCTAAACCTGCTAAACTGCTTAGGACATCGTTGTCATTAATTCTAAGATTTCCCCCGATGGAGATTACTACATTTAATCCATATAAATTAACGATATCATTACCGGATATGTAAACATTTCCTTCTAATTGCGTACAACCTGGATAATTGGATTGGAAATTGTCAATGTCTGCTTGGGCAAAAAAATAATAAGGTCCGTAAGGAAGACAAGGAAGAGTAAATCCACAGGCATTTGCTACCTCTGGAGGATTATCACAACCGCTTTCATTATGATGAATATTAACTGTTCCATTAGGGCTGGCTAAATAATCGCAAATGCTTTGCACCTCACATGTAGAAAGGGAACTATTATAAGTTATAGATAAATTAAAGATTGAGCTTGCATCTATATTGTCAAGTCCTGTCAGACTTGTCAGGGCGTCGTTACTCCCTATACTAAGATTTCCCCTGATGGAAGTTAAATTGTCAACTCCTGTTAAACTTGTCATGGCATCGTTACCACTAATTACAAAGCCTCCCCCAATAGTAGTCAAATTATCCAGACCAGATAAACTTGCCAGAACATTATGGTTAAGAATTTCAAAGTTTCCCCCGATGGAAATTAAATTGTCCAGTCCTGATAAACTGGCAAGGGAATAGTTACCTGTAATATGAAGGTTATTACCGATGGAACTTAAATTATTTAGTCCCGATAAACTGTTCAGGTCATGATTATAGAAAATTATCAGGCTTTTCCCTATGGAAGTCAAACCCTCTAAACCCGATAAACTACTCAGGGTATCAAGATAACTTATATAAAGACTGTTTCCAACGGAAGTCAAACCCTCTAAGCCTGATAAACTGGTTAAGGCATCGTTGCCTGATATAGTAAGATATCCCCCGATGGAAATTACTACATTCAATCCATTTAAGTTTGTGATATTATTACCCTGAATCGCAACATCACCCTGAATCTCGGTACAGTTTGGATAATTGGTTTGGAAATTATCAATTTCATCCTGAGTTGAAAAGGTAATACCATCCGGCAGGCAGGGTTGTGATAATGCTGAAATCTGGAAGAATAACAAAAGAATAATGACAACGTAAGATTTTTTCATGGCTTTGTTCATTAAGGTTATCCGTTGAGTAGATGGAATAGCTGGCAGAGAAGCGGTATCAAGAATATCTGTATAGTTTAATAAAGATAATGAATCTCAATGGCAAAGTCAATATATGGCAAGTCACCCAGGGTGAAAGGATGTTAAAATAGTAAAAGTTGGTAGTGGTTGATAATCAATGGCTTACATAATAAAGAGTAATAAAATAATATAGATTGGGGCTTCATCTCCACCAGAAGCAGAAATACAAATAACAACCCCAGTTTTCCTTTTCTCTATTCAGTCACTGTTTGTCATCAAAGTAATATGATCTGATATAGATTCCCGTTAAACTAACATGAAATAACGGGTATTAAGTAAGAAAATAGTGTAAAGTAGTGAACATGTAAATAACAGAAAAAAACAGGAAGGAAATACTCTAAAATAAATGGAAATAGAATACCGGCTAAAGAGTTGGAGTCAGTTTTACCCACATCTGTGAACCATTTCGATCATGACTTATGTTTCCTTCAAAACAATTTCTTTTTTCTGCCTATTATAGTACGTCCCGCAAATATATATTTTTTGTCTTTAAAAAGAATATATCTCCAGCCGCTATTTAGTTTTGTACTTTCTTCAATAAAACCTCTTAAATATTGCCTAAAACTATCTTGAAAATGTTTGTTCCCCTCATACCCCTTTATTGTTCGTTCCCAACGTTCAATGTCTTCACGCACCCCTGTTCTAGGAAAATAAGCCTCAAATCCTTCAACATTTGTGCAAATTCCAAATGTTTTTGGATCTGCTTCTTTTAAAATGGCTCCCATATAAAAAACATTTTTTTTGTCTTTCCCATAATAAAACCCTACTGAATTAAAACTTTCAGGATCAGCTTCGTCCACTTTATAAAGGTTTTCTTGATCTCTTCTCATTAGAATTGGACATAATGATTCATTTTTAGCACGAGTACCAAGAAGTCTAGCAATGAAGTATACATTACTTTTATCTTTAATATATTGCGAATAATCGTATTCACCTTCACACAATTCAAAAGAATTAGGATCTCCCCCTTTGAGAACCTCCCCACTAAAATAAAGATTATTCTTATCTTTTTGAAAAGATGAATCTTTTATAAGTTCAAATGTATCTGGATCAGCATTTTTAACAACTTCATCACATAAAAAAACATGTTTTCCGTTCTTCAAGAAAGAAGAAGCTTTGTTCTCTACATAAACCAAAGGAGTTCCTCCTGATTCCCCTATCCTCTTATCTTCAGAATATACATAATCCTTGTCATAAGCATATTTACAATCATAGCTCTTCTCTCCTGCTCTAAACTCAACAAATGTATCTATATCAACATCTTTAATTAAATTTCTTTTTATTTTCTCACAAAGAGAACTGACCTTTTCTAATGAATCTTTCCTTGAACATATTGCATTTTGATAATAAGAACGACTTGCGTCGTGATGAAAAAAAACTCTTTTAAAAGAAAAATCTGCAAAATGCTGATCCCCAAACTGAAACAATTCTATTTTTCTTTTTTTATATTCCTCATGACAACTTTGTTTTTGTTCTTCAATTTTTATGATGAGTTCTTTTATGTTTTTAAAGAAAAAATTAGACGTATATGTTAATGATTTATCCAGATTAACATTCGTCAAACCATTTGTAGTACTTTGTTTTAAATTGTTATAACTATCAATCATACTGCCTAATCTTCTAGTCATATCTCTAGAGTTCTGAGGCTTTTCCATTTTATTAATTAGTTCTCCCATCTTTTCTAGTCTCTGCTGAAAATTTTCAACATCTTTCTCAAAATTTAATTTTTGTTTTTCTGAAAGCAATCGGACTTTTTCCAAAAGATCATCAAACTTTTTAAAATACTCTTCATATTCAAACTGCTTCTTTTGAAAATCCTTAACTTCATCGCAAGATTGAATCATTTGAATTTTGTAAGACTCTGGAATCTCAATTTTTTTAGATAGTTCTAATAAAATATATTCTCTAACCTTAGAAGTTACTGAATTCGTTTTATCAAAAACATTTTCAAGCTTTTGTTGAAGAAATTTTTCAAATTCCCCCATTTCTTCCTCTAAAAGCTTAATTATTGCATTACAGTATATTCTCCATTCTTGTTCTTTTTCTACTTTTAATATCTCGTCATCATTTAATACTCCATACGACTTCAAAAGAAGTCTTGCATCAAAAACATCATCTGGTGAATCATGATATTGTCCCTCTTTATCAAAAGCAAATGATAATTCTTGCAATATCGCTTTCAATTTTTGTTTTTTTTCTTCATCTTCTGTTTGACTTAATAAAAAGACAAAATGCTCAATGTTTCCAATTTCCAAAATTCTCTCAAAGGCAATTTCTTTCAATCTTTCAACAAACTCATTTTCTGTTTTATTAGTGAAATTAATAATATGCAAGAGAGCTTCGGCATCTCCTAGTGTGCTCACATAAGCTATTCCATTTTCACCAAAAATAATTTTGATTATATTAGAATCTGCTACTGACAACTCTTCTCCCGCCATATGTTTTGCTAGAGCCGCATCATTACTGCTGACGCAAACATCCTTTATCGTATTCGTTATCTCAGTAGCAGCTCTTTCTATTGCAGCACTTACTTTTTGTGCTACTTCATCAAGAGTATTTATTATTTCACCAACTATGTATTGGGCTGTTTTTTCTCTATGAGAAATACTCGCTATTGAGATATCCTCTCGTTGTATTATTTCCTTCCCAAAAATTCTTTCTCTTTGATCGTAAAGACGTTGAGAAATTTCTAATTGATTTTCAATAATATCTCCTGTGAGTTGATACATAGAATTCGAAAAGTGATCTGCAATAAATTTGTGTGATACGTTATTAATTTGATTACGAAAATCATCTACACTAAATAATTTCTCCAAAATTTCTCTCAGTTGTTTTGAGGTGTTTTTTTGTACAGATGCTATGTTTTCAAGAGATCTTGATTGCTTTGCTTGATGTGCCAACTGTATTCCTTCGTCAGAAGTAAAATATCCATAACTCCCTTCTTCTCCTGTATTAAGAGAATCCAGTACTTTTGTAAATAACGATCTATCTGTTGGCATAATTAGTTATAGCAATTAATACAGTCACAAGTCTTTATATTAATAAATCAATTTTTTCCTAAAAGTGATTTCCATCATGTTACGGTTCAGGTAAACTCAGACTTTGGGGGTTAAAAAGTTAAAGAGAACGTTCTCTATTTCAAATATACTTAATTAGCATCAATTTTTATTAAATATGTAATCATTTAATACCATTAAGTAATTCAATCGGGAAAAATTGATCAGCTTCTATTGTGCCTATTCTAATAGTATCATTCATCTTTTTCAATTCATTATACTTCTTCAATTCTGCATTAAAAACTTTACCATATTTTTTGTAAGCTTTCTCTATATCTTTTTGTGGTGTCACATAAGGATCAGTATATTTTAATAATCTTTTCAATGGTTTGTCATTAACAAATAATACAGAATCATATGGAAGCAAACCCAATGTTGAAGAAAAGGCCTGAACGTCTTTTACAAAAGGTTTAATTAAATATAATTTACCCTCCTCTAATCTTGTTTCATAAAAGCCAGCATCAGCAACCCCATACATTTTTTGCCCTCCCTTTTGAGGGATATCCACCCAAAAAAGATGATATCCAGAATCAACTTCGTGTATTGAATATTTGAGATAATTTGATATCGTTAAACACTCTTCATTGTCAAAAATATGTACTTTAAAGTATTGATAATAATTGACAAAGCAAACTGTAGATTTACCTGGAGCAGGCTGTTTGAATTCTTGTGTATGGGCAACATGGAAGCAAATTACAAATAAAAAGAAAATGATATTTTTCCTCATAAGGCATATATTTAATTAATCAAAATGTTAATTTGATGATGCACTTTTTCAACAGATAAATATAATAATTATCTCACAAAATGTTAATATATGAATCAATAAAAAGAATAGTAAGATTGATCAATAAACATTCTTTATGTATTTAGAATAGAAATTTGCGAGTATTTAAAGAAAAAAATTACACATATAAAAGAAGGGGAGAACAATTCTCCCCCAAATGAAATTTACTGAACAACTGCTGAATAGTTATAGAAGCAAGAGTTTTACACCTCATTTGCCACCCTATTTGCCACCAACAAAACAACAAACCCCTGAAACAATTGGCATTTCAGGGGTTTTTCTTTTTGATTGTAGCCCCGACAAGAAACATATCGAACCTATTTTTAGAAACTTTATCCAAACTATTTGAACTTAATAGCTTAGTATAGGTAAGGGCGTGAATGATATTAATTAGGAAATATGCAAAATAATAGACTCACCTAAGAAATGGTATCCCTTTTTATTATTAAACTACTTATTATTCAGAATAAATTTAACTGTAGAAAGTTAAATAAATCTGAGACTCTTTTGATTATATAGTCTTCTTAAGAAAAACTATAAGGCAGAAATTGGGATTTAGATTCAGAAATATCATATAATATAGTTTTGTATATTTGATAGTTATGTGGTTTAAAAGAAGAAAATAAAAATAGAATTTCCTGTAAATCAAATACTCATAAAACACAACAGTTGGTTAAAAAAAAATACTTTTTTCTAAAGAATTTTCCGAAATTTGGGTAGAATTAAAGTTTGTAAATTAATCAGGTTAAAAAGCAATGAACAAAATAAGAGCAATATTGTGTGCAATTTTTCTTTTTTTCTCACTAATTAACCTTGCTCAGGAATTTCCCGGAAAAGTAATTGGAGGAGCAGATAACGATCAGGGACTTTCACTTTGCCTTTCCGATGATAATGGTTATATGGTAATTGGAAATACCAGAAGTCAGGGTTTAGGAAGTAATGATATTCTAATTCTTAAAATGAATAATAAAGGAGAAATTCAATGGCAGCTACTTTATGGCGGAATTCATCAGGATTTTGGAACATGGATTGAGCAAACCTCAGATAATGGCTTTATTGCCTTGGCATTTTCTTGGGATGCCGGATTTCCTCGTGAAGATGCTCTTTTAATAAAACTTGATTCAAATGGAAATGAAATTTGGTCAAAATATTTTGGTTATAATCATCGAGATCAGGGTTTAAGTGTAAAAGAAATTTCTGAAGGAGGTTATATTTTTACCGGATTTACTAGACAACCAGGAGATCTCGGCAACATTTATATTGTTAGAACTGATGAACAAGGAAATGAGATTTGGTCAAACAATTTTGGCACCGAATATGTTGATTTTGGTCTTGATGTAATTCCAACAAATGACAACTGTTTTCTATTAGTTGGCACAGCAGGTGGATTTTACAATCCCGTAGAATTTTATTACCAAAATCATGATGCTGATATTATTCTTCTGAAAGTTAATGATTCGGGAGAAGAAATATGGCGAAACTATTTTGGTGGTGATTCACATGAAATGGCATACTCAATAAAAAAGGCTGAAAATGGATATTATATTTTTGGAGTAACTCAAAGCATAGGTGCAGGTAGTTTTGATAATTATCTTATTAAAATTGATTATGAAGGAAACGAACTTTGGTCGAAAACTTATGGAGGCGAAGATTTTGAATATGGTCGATCAATGGATATTTCTGCCGATGGCAGTTTATATTTATTTGGAACTACTAACAGTCTTGGAACTACTAACTCACCGGATATGTATCTTATAAAAACCGATGAAAACGGAAATGAAATATGGAGTTTAATAATCGGCGGTGCAGATTCGGAATACGGATATTCTGTTAAAGCTACTCCTGACGGAGGATGTGCACTGCTTGGCGAAACAAAAAGTTATGGTATGGGTGGACAAGATATTTACTTTTTAAAAGTTGACAGTATCGGAAATATCGAAATATTTTCAAATATGGAAGATACAAATATGGAAGATACAAATAAGTTTAGAATTTCATTATTTCCAAATCCTATGGATGATTTTGCAAATATTGTTATCCATCCAATTGATAATTCAAAAGATTTTGAAATTAATATTTTTGATATTAATGGCAAACTGATTAGCACCAAACGTGTTCAAAATTCCTCGAGATATAAAATGGCGAGAGAAACCATGAAGTCAGGCACATATCTTTATGTAATAACTTCAAAGCAAAGATCAGAAAAACCTATTACAGGGAGGTTTATAGTAAAATAATGAGTCCTATTTATTAATATGTTTTTGTGAGTTAAGCAGCGAGTCAAGATTATGAAACATGTACGTTAAATTTCGTGTTTTGGTTTCATATTCCAATATCAAAACATTGTCTTCGTGGCTTTCGTTTAATCCACAACCCAAAAAACTGATACTGTCAATTGATTGCATATCAAACTTTTTTTGTGTTGCCCCCATATCTCCAAGAATACAAATAACTTCAACACCACGATTTTCTACTTCAAGAAGCATTGGATAAATGCTGTTTACAAAAGTACTATTTACTGAAAAACAATTTGAATTCCAGTACACAAAGTCACTATGGGCGTACATTGCCGGAGGGGGTAAACCAGGAACTCCTCTCCAAATACCTTGATGCATTAAAAGTATAAGATGTGACGATTGCTGAATTGTATCGCAAACATCTTCAATTAAATAGTACTGATCATTAAGTTGCTCGCATTGTGAAGGAACTAAATTAGTATTTAAAATTATTGATGTGAAACCATTTTGATAGTGAGAATAATACGATTCTTTACCAGAAATTTCATGAATCCATTCAAGATTTCCATTTCTTATATCATGGTTTCCAAATGTCCAGTATGTATTTTCATTTGAAAGATCAAAAAGACTGTCAACGTATTCAATAATAGAATAGTTTATAGAAGTTTCGGAACAAATATCACCACCAAGCCATATACCTTCATACTCAGATAAGTCAAGTTGTTCAATTCTTTCATCAACTTTTGATCCGCTTAAGCCTTGGTATGTATGCCCCATAAAAATATATTTCAAAATTTCATTTTTATGAATTTGAGCCTGACTGAAAACGCTATTAACAATAAAAAGAAAAAGAATACAAATTCTCATAAAATTATTTTTGTATGTCGTCAGAGATATTTGCACCAGTTAATGTTATTTCTTAATGTGGGATTTGCTCAAATATACAAAATTTACTAAGTGTGTCTACGTCACAATGGGGAAATTTAATTTATGCGTTTATATTGGTTTATTCTTACCCCGAAAAACAAAAGCACCGTCAAACAACAGGTTTAACAGTGCTTTTCAATTTGAAGTGTAGCCCCGACAAGAATCGAACTTGTATCTAAGGTTTAGGAAACCCTTATTCTATCCGTTGAACTACGGGGCCCACTAAATTGTCAATTGTCAATGAGTAATTTTTAATTGTCAATTTGCGCGGCAAAGATACTAAGTTATTTAGATATAGGCAAAAGGTGACCAGCGACCAGAAGAAGGCTGATGGCTGATATTGCAATTGCTGGTAAATAGCGTTCCCCTCCCTGCCTGTAGGGAGGGTTAAGGTGGGTATCCGGCATCTGGTATCCGGCATCTATTAGCTTACCCCCACCATCCGTTAACTCTCAACACCATAATTAACTCATTACCACTATATTTATCATTCATCAACACCCAATTCCCATGAAAAAACTCATCTCAATTATCATAGCTATTTCATTAACTTCTCTCTCTTTCTCCCAGGTCAGCTTCGACAAACACACTCTGTCTACTACCTTCACCAAAGGTGTTGAATGTAGTGCTGCAGACATAAATCAGGATGGCTTTATGGATATTATAGCCGTTGGCACGGCTGGTATTACCTGGTGGGAAAACAATGGCTCTCAGAATTTTACCAAACACATTATTGACACACCCACTGCCAGTGTGCGCTCAGGAAGAGCTGCCGATCTTGATGGTGATAATGACATAGATATCATTACTGCCTCAGTATATGGCAACGAAGTGGCCTGGTACGAAAACGATGGCAGTGAGAATTTTACAAAAAATGAAGTCGATTACAATTTCAAAGGAGCCCATACAATTTGTATCGCTGATGTGAATGATGATACATTCCTGGATGTTCTCTGCTCAGGATTTGATTTACAAGGAATCTCCGCAGAAGTGGCCTGGTGGGAAAACGATGGTCTTCAAAACTGGACCAAACACCTTATCACAGATGAGTTCTCCCGTGCCTGCTATATAGATTGTGCAGATTTCGACGGGGATGGAGATAAAGACTTCGTTTCCTGCGATGAGGTAACAGGAAGGATATTCTGGTGGGAAAATGATCTTACCGAACATCAAATAGACCTGAATATCTATGGGATACATACTGTAATTGCAAAAGATATAGATTACGATGGAGATAAAGATCTGCTGGGAGCATCCTGTATCGGTGGAACAATAGCTCGCTATATAAACGATGGTTCAGGAAACTTTACGAAAATATCAATGGGGAATTTCCCCGGAGCATTATGGCTTGATGCTGCCGATTTCGATATGGATGGGGATCGTGACCTGGTAGGTGCTCCACAGGGTGGCTCACGACTTTCATGGTGGAAGTTCGATGGCACGAATTATATGAAGTATAATTTTCAGGATCCTTTTTCCCAGGCTTTCACCTCCTGGCCGCAAGATATCGATAACGACAGCGATACCGATGTGGTAGCCATTGGTTATATGAGCAACGAACTGGCGTGGTTTGAAAATAAGCTTATCAATGTTGGTGTAGAAGAAATTCCGGAAATTAAAAGTTATTGTATCTACCCAAATCCTGTAAAAGAATATGTAAACATTAAACCGGGATTACTGCAAGCAGATACAAAATACCAGGTAAAGATTTATTCAAATACCGGACAACTGATACTGTCAAAAACTGAAAAAGGTAAAATAAAGCTTGATCTCCCTGATTTGAAAAAAGGGCTATATATTATTGAGATCTCTGATAGTAAGAGCTTTGTTTCTAAGAAACTTCTGAAGTATTAAGAGTTAACCACAAAGGCAATAAGGCACGGAGGAAATCATGTAAATCCTGTTAATCCTGTCTAAAAAAACTTGTCCACGAATTACACAAATAAACATGAATATTGAATATCTGCACCCCTTTCTGAATTCTTTTGTCTAAATTCTTATTTCAGAATTCTATTGAGTGATTTCCTCAACAATCACACGATTCATTATCCGTCCTACCGGATAATTATCCTTTTTCCAGTCCCAATAAGGTGTTTTGCTGTAGAACCAGTTCAGCAATGGCCACTGTTGTTTTGTGAAGTTCTCGTCCTCCGCTTTTCTTTTTTCAAATTCCTTTTTTAATTCAGGATCATCTTCCAGCATTTTCCTGGCCACCCCTTCCATAACATAGGTTTCGCTGTATTCCTTTTGCTCAAAGATTGCATCAAAAAAGCCCCAGTAAACATATGAATCAGATGCTTTGGGTTCCAGGATATGTGCTATCACCCGTGCTGTCCGCTGGTTCATATCAACAACTACTGATCCCTCAGGATAAAATCTTTTTTCCGTAAACTTATCATATTCGATATTTGTCATTACATGCCTTCCCTCATATGGCCTTTTTCTCCAATCAGGATTTTTAAAATGATAAGCTTCTATCTCAATTTCTTCAGGCTCTTCAAGATAATAGAAGTTAACTCCATGGAGGTTCAGTCTATAAATCACCTCGGTATATTCCGGTGGAACGATATAAGCTTCAGGAAGAATTGTTTCAAATGTTACTTCAGGTTTATTAAACCATGGAAGTTCATAAACAGCAGGAACATCTGAATATTTAAACCATATCCCCCCGGTAAGGTCACTTTCATTTGCAGTATATTCAAAGCCCTCATACTTAACCATTACACTGTCCTTCTGTGAATTCCTGAAATTCAATGGCATAGGATTATTTCTAAAATCTTTGCTTGCTGTATACTCATCAGCTTCTTTTACCAGGTCAATTAATTTCTTCGGATTTTTATTCAGGATCTCAGCGGTGTTTTCAATGATATGATAACATCCTTCCACCCTGATCTTATGTGGCTTCAGCATATGAGATTCAATCAGGAAACCTGGCCTGTTTTGTAAAGCAGTGTATCCTTGTGATAATCGTGGGGGAGACACTCCTGATATCAATCCGCTCCTGGGATCGTGCCATCTCCTGAAGCTAACATATTGATTAACAGGGACCTCATCTTCATCCATCATTTTCTTCAGTTCAGGCAGGTAAACATCTTTTTGCCATTGTGTAAGTGCCTCATCCATATTGCCGAAGATCTCCATCATATAGGTGATGTGGTATTTGTAATCTGCCCCGTCGGTGGTATGGCAATCAATGAAAAAATCAGGCAGCCAGTAGTTAAATAACTTAAGCCAGGTATGCATTTCCGGTGCATCTGCTTTCAGGAAATCCCTGTTCAGGTTCAGGTTCTGTGCCGTCACCCTCCAGCCCATTTCCGTGGGTCCGTTCTGGTTAATCCTGTTATAAGGACCGAAGCGAGCAAGCCCGTCGACATTAAAAGCAGGCATGATCAAGATGGTTAGGCTATCCAGCAGGTGCTCCAGTTCTTTAATAACAGCAACATCCCTTGCAAACATCAGAGCCGCATCCGTACCGTCAGCTTCCCCGGGATGAATTCCTGCTTCAACAAACAATATTGCATTTCCTGATTCTTTAGCATCTTTAGGATTAAAGTTTCCATTCTTATCCAGGATGAGCAATGGGATATCCCTTCCTTGCGGACTGACCCCCAATGGCATATACATTATCCAGTCTGATTCATAGGCAAGCATTTTGCTGTATCTGATCACTTCATCATAATCAGCTGTTTCCAGGAAACCTGATTTTTCGTAATGAGTGAGGTAGTCTTTTTCCTGGGAAAATAAGGATATAGATAGAAACAGAAATGCTGTAACGATGGTTTTCTTCATGGTCTTAAATTTACGGTTTTTTATTTAACCACAAAGAACATAAAGAACACAAAGAAGATAACCACAGGGGCACTGAGACACAGAGAAGAATGAATTCAGAAAAAGGAGTTCTGAAAAAGGAATTCTGAAATGATTGCAGCTCGCTATCCGCACCCATTTCTGACTTCGTTATTCGTTTTTCTTTATTCTGAATTCTTCAAGGGCTTCCAGCCATAGTCAACATACTCCCAATCGAACTCCTCTCCCCTAACGCTGATTATCATAAATCCCTCTTCAAATCCCCTGTTTGGACCTGTCCACCACCTTCCTGAAACAGCTCCTCCTGTGATAAAGTGAATACCGTCGATGTAAATATCTTCTATAGTATGAAGATGTCCCTGCAAAACAATCTTGAGATTATGTGATTTGAAAAGATCAATAACATCTTTTGAATTAACAACTATGAGTGAAGAATCGTTTGCCAGAGTTGAACCATAATATTTTTGTAAAAAAACAGTAATAAATGGTATGTGAGTACTTATTACGATAGGCTGATTAGTGTCTGTTTTTTCCAGCTCCTGTTTGATCCAATCAATTTGTATGCTATCGATCATTCCAATATAACTACTCTTTTTTGTGTCTTCAACAGAATTCAGGATCATGAATTTCCAGTCTTTATGTTCAAATGAATAATATAAATCACCTAATCTTTTTTCAAACATTTTTTCACCGTATTCAGGATGGTCCGGATCTGCATTGGCATCTTTGTAAATACCATAGATCTCATGATTTCCCATGGTATTGTATACTGGCATGTCAAATTCTTTCATTGCATCATTATACAATTTGTAGAGCGAATCTGACCGTCCATAAGATTGTTCAAGTGCATCCATGATCAGGTCACCACCTGTAATCACAAAATCCGGTTTCATCTTATTAAGTGTATCTATTGCCTGCTTAAAACCTTCAGGAGCATTTTCTTCTGGTTGCAGATGAATATCAGTCAGGAATGCAAAAGAGAATCCTTCTTTTTTGGGTTGATCGCAATGAGTAAATAGCAAAGAAATAAATACAATACTTATAATTCCTGTTAAAACAAATTTTTTCATAGTGTTGTTTGAATTTGATCACCTAAATTAAGAATATTTGAGTTTACAGTTGAACTGAAGTATTATTATTTTGTTAATTTTATGCTCCTAATGTAAAATTTAACTAATACAATATAATTATGATTAAGAAGTGGACATTGCTATTAACGGGTATATTAGCAGGATTGATCATTACCGCCTGTCCTGTGCAGGACCTTATCAAATCAGCATGCACAAAAGACTATCCCGGTGCTAACTATCTTGTGATTTTCGATAGCACCCAGGTTGACGTTCAGGAAAGTGGACTCAGCTATGTCAACATCCATAAACTCTATAAAGTATTTAGCACTGAAGGTGCCAAAGATCTCCGTACAGTCACCTTTGGTTATGATCCTCTTTCAGCCTATGTTGAAATTCAGAAAATTAGGATTTACAGAAAATGCGGAAAGGTTGAAGAACTGGATATAGAATCAGTAATGGACTATCCTGCACCAGCCCGTATGATTTACTGGGGTGCCAGGGAAAAGATTATTGAAGTCGGAAAACTTGAACCAGGAGATGCTGTGGAAGTATTTATGTTCAGGAAAGGATTCACTTATGCATTACTTGCAGGCGATGAAGATGACGACAGATATATTCCTCCGATGAGAGGGCATTTTTATGATATCATTGAGTTCTGGAGCAGCCAGCCTGTTAAGGAGAAAGTTTATCAGGTCTTAATTCCAAAAGATAAATTTGTTCAATATGAATTTTATAATGGTGAAATAAGATCTTCTGTTATTCCTGTTGGTGATAAAATTGCATATACTTTTACCAAAACAGATATTAAACCTATTAAAAGAGAATCAGGCATGGTAGCTTATTCTGATGTAGCTCCAAAACTGCTTATCTCAACCAGCCCCAACTGGAATGCAAAATCAGAATGGTTCTATAATGTAAATGAAGACTACGGAAGTTTCGAATACACTGATGAAATTAAAGCCAAGGTAGATGAGATACTGTTAGAAGCAAAGGATGAGATGGATTCCATCTCCATACTCACCCACTGGGCTGCAGATGAAATAAGGTATTCAGGGATTAGCATGGGAGAAGGAGAAGGATATACACTTCATAAAGGAGATATGACTTTCACTGACCGCTGTGGGGTTTGTAAAGATAAAGCCGGAATGCTGATCACTATGCTCCGTGCGGCTGGCTTCGAATCATATCCTGCAATGACCATGGCAGGATCACGAATTGATTATATTCCTGCTGATCAGTTCAACCATAGTGTCACCGTTGTAAAACTCAAAAATGGTGAATACATGATGCTGGATCCAACCTGGGTACCATATCTAAGAGAATTATGGTCAAGTGCTGAACAGCAGCAAAACTATCTGATGGGAGTTCCTGAGACTGCAGATCTTATGATCATTCCGGTATCACCTCCTGAAAATCATTATCTGAAAATAAGCGGGGATTCAAAGATCTCCAGGGATGGTACTCTAACAGGAACGATCACCCTCACTGCAGAAGGACAAACGGATGCTTCAATACGAGGAATGTTTACAAGGTCTCCTAAACACAGATGGTTTCCAAACTTCGAATACGAAATCAAATCTGTTCATCCGAATGCAAGAGTTTACAATATGAAATGGAGCGAAGATCCTTATAACTATAAAGCAGGTCCTATTGAACTTAGCGTTTCATATGAAATTCCTGATTATGCAGTGGTTACTGATAAAGAAATAATTTTCACCCCAATAGTTGCTACAAAGATCTTTGCCAGAGGGATGAGTCATATATATCAGAATACAGGAATCGAAGAAAGAAAATATGACTTCCGCGACAGATGTTCCAGATTGGTTGAGCTTAAAGAAAATATCAGCCTTCCTGTAAAAGTTAATCCAATTCTAATTCCTGCAGAAGAAGCATTTGAATCTGATATAGCATCATTTAGCGGTGCATATGAAATTGAAGATGGAAGCAAGAAAATAAAATTACAGGAAACAATAAGCCTGAACAAAAGAATTTATAAAGCCAGTGAGTGGCCTGATTACAGAAGAGCCGTTAAAGCACAGAAAACATTCGCTGACGAAGCTGTGATCCTGGAAGTAATTAACTAATTATTAAAGTCGAAAATTTATAATCATCATGAAAAAGATATTAATCATATTCGCTATTATAATTGCACTTCCCGGACTAACAATTTCGCAGGATGATGCAGTTTATAACAAACTAATAAAAGAATATACACTCAATGAAGATGGCAGTTCCGAATATCATCTTTACAAAGAGGTGACAATAATCTCCTATTATGCATTTAACCGCCAGCAGGGGGAAACATTTATTGTTTACAATCCTGAGTATCAAGAATTAAACATTAATGACTCTTATACCATAATGGCAGACGGGAAAAAAATTATTACTCCTCTAAATGCATATAATGAGGTATTGCCAAGGTTTGCCTCTCATATAACTCAGTACAATAACCTGAGAGAAATGGTTATCACCCATACAGGACTGGAACGTGGTGCTACTGTTTTCCTGGATTACACCCTTCACACTAATGCAGATTTCCTTCCGGCATTCATGAACGAAATAGAAATTCCACAGGAAGCTGATGTTAAGGAAATGATTATCAAAGTCAATGTTCCTGAGAATAAGACTCTCAACTACAGGACTTATAATATCAGGACATCCCCGGAAGTTGAGGTTGTAGAAGGCATGAAAGTTTATAAATGGACTTTCAGGAATTTGAAACCATCATCCTGGGAAAGAAATATTCCACCTGAAAAAACACCACAGATCATTTACAGTGCAGCTAAAGACCTTAAAAGGGTATATTTCAGTTTTGTAGGACAGGAGGCTTTTACTTTTCAGATCAGTCCGGAAATGGGCAGATTTGCTGAAAGCATTGCCATAGAAGAAAAGGATGAGATAAAGCTAATCCGCAGGATTCAGAGTTTTGTAGTGAATGATCTTGCAACTTTCCATATGCCATTGTATTATACAGGTTACAATATCAGGACTCCGGAAGAAGTATGGAATTCAAATGGAGGGACACAAATTGAAAAGGCTATTTTGATGACAGCTTTATTGCTCAATGCTGATGTTAATGCAGTTCCTATAGCTGTTATTCCGGATGCACTTTATGATGAAAAGATCGGATGCCTGATGTGCATGCAGGAATTTGTTATACAAGTAAATACAAAAGAACATAATCGCTGGTATTTTTCATCAACTAAAATGAACAGTCAGGATCTGGCATACGACCTGACAGGAAAAACCATGCTAGTGCTAGACGGAGCTATTGAGAGCCTGAAGAAATACAATGTTGAATCCAAATTTTCAAAGGTGTTTCTTAACGGAGGATTTGTTATCAAAGACACAGGCAATATAGTCGGTACCTTTGTTATGGAACTTGAGAATGGAGCTAATCCGTATTTCGACCTCTTGGAGTCAGAAGACAATGCAAAGAAATTCATAAGCGGGATCAGTAGTAAAGAATTCGTAAAGGTCAACAATAAAGAACTGATTGAAAGTAAATCAGTTTTTACCATGGAATTCGAAAAATCAGGAACTCTTCAAAGAAGAGGAGATTATATTTTCTGGTCGCTGCCTTATTGCACTAAAGGCATTAGCAGCTGGCATATTGCTTATTTATCTGATCTCATAGAAGAGAATTTCAAAATTCCTGAGTTGATCAAAGAAAGCTATGAATACTCTATTTCCATACCTGAGAACTATGACTTAATTCTCCCTGCCGGACAAAACGAGATATCCAATGAACTGGGTAAGGTATCTGTTTCCATAGAAAAAAAGGAACAGGAAGTTATTGTTATTCGCGAGATCGAACTCAAACAACAGATCATCGGCAGAAACCAATACAAGGAGTTTAAGAGGATGATGGAGATGTTTAGTGGAAAGAACTATAAGGAACTTATATTTAGAATTAATAATTAATAATATTACCCACCACAGCCCTCCCTACAAGTAGGGAAGGGCAAGATGGAATCTATCCACATTACAATTTGCAAGTGATCAGCGACTATTGCTATTTGCACAACTTCTGAATTCGTTACTCTTTATTCGGTATTCTGAATTCTCCCAGCTTGTCAACATTTGTTAATAACTCTTGTGAATACTATGTTCATATTAACAATCTGAAAACTATTGACCTTAAGGCCTTATATGATTATATTTGTTTCACCAGGTCGCGGAATCAGGTTGGCAATGCAGCACGGGATGAATGTGACGCTAAGCCTCGGCAAGGCAGAGCAGGACTCCAGCACCAATCGCCCGACAGCCGCAAGGCAGAAGGTAATCTGGTCGTTCTCATAAAGCTGTTGCAAAGCAGATGCACCTTCCTAGCGGAAGAGGCAAATGCAGAACATCGACGCCCAAAGGTGGCTCTTCTTTCAGAAGTTTCACTACTAAGCGTTAACTTGATAAACCATAGCTTGGTATCCAAAACGGGACTACGGTCCCCCGCGGATGATGGGAGTTGTTTCGCAAGAATCGGCTCCCATCTTTTTTTTGGGTAGATCACAAAAAAAGGTGGGATTGCAGAATGCAGATCAGCGATCTGAAAACTATTGAATATCTGAGATACAATGCACCTCATCCCTAAATCCCTTCTCCTCAAGGAGAAGGGACCACTGCAGTGCAAATAGTAAGTTTATTTTCCCTGATCAGTTGGCTTGTTATACTCTCCCCTCTCCTTGAGGAGAGGGGCTGGGGGTGAGGTGCTTATAATGTCAAAACCTATGTAGTGGAATTATTTATAAACTCAATAATTCGCTTCTTCACATCTTCAATATCCCCAATAATTTCTTCATTTCTAAACCTGATTACTCGTATTCCAAACCTTTCCAACTCAGCAGACCTGTTTTCATCATGTTCTATCTGACTATTTTTATTATTAATTCCACCATCGACTTCAATAACAAGTTTAATTTCATGACAATAAAAATCTGCAACATAATAGTGCAATGGATGTTGCCTTCTGAATTTTAAGTTTAATAATCTTCGGTTTCTTAATTCTTTCCATAATAATTTTTCCGCAGCAGTCATTTTTCTTCTCAAATGTCGTGAGGTATTGAAAATACCTTCATCAGCATTAAGATGAAGTAAGAAATCGAAGGATCTTGATTTGAATACCATTGTTTAAATTATGTAATGCACCTCATCCCTAAATCCCTTCTCCTCAAGGAGAAGGGACCATTGCAGTGCAAATAGTAAGTTTATTTTCCCTGATCAGTTGGCTTGTTGCACTCTCCCCTCTCTTTGAGGAGAGGGGCTGGGGGTGAGGTGCTTATAATTTTAATTAGTTCTATGTCCGCCCTTCTGGACTCTTGACTTTCCACTATTTAACAATAATCCGACTCAGCTTCCGATTGATCTGCCGGCTGATATCCTTAAGCTCTTTCTGTTCTTCCAGTATCATATTTACTACACTCTCTTCAGTAATATCCTTAAGTCTTTCCTGATTGGAGCGGATCTGCTTTTCAATTTCTTTTGCTTTAAGTGCCATCAAAGAAGTTTCAATGGTGAGTTTTAATCTCTCTTTTTCAGTGGCAACAAAAATCTTAACCTTTTTCCAGTTATCACTGAGTTCATAGGGTGAACTCAGAAGGTTTACTGCCAAGTGTGCAACATCTTCTCTTTCATGTCCGACGAAATACTGTGCATCAGGAATAAAGTCTTTTTCAATAGCCATACGGTATTCATCAAGAACATTTTGATACAAAGGATTGTTGAAACGAATATCATCCTGTAAAAGATCATTAATGACAAAGACAGCAACCTTTACAGGAACTTCAACTTTTTGTTTCTTCTCATCAGTATCTTCAACTGTAATTTCATCATTAGCATAATTTAACAACAGACGAATTATATCTTTCTCCTGATATTCACTAATATTTAATTCTTTGTCAATTTGTTTTGTTGCAGTATATTCCGTTGGTTCCGGTGGCAGGTCTTCACTCCTTTGTTCCTGTTGTAGTTTTTTCTTATACTTTCTCCTAAGTAATTTATTCAGCTCATTCATAAGGGTTTGCTCTGGAATTTCCAGGATAGTGGAGCATTCCCTGATATATATAGTACGGTAAATATTATCAGGTATCAATGAGATGGTTTCAATGATCTCTTTTATAAGTCCGGCCTTTTTAACAGGATCATTTTTTGATTCCTCCCTGAGAAGATTGGTCTTAAAGGTGATAAAGTCGTTGGAGTTATCCTTAATAAACTCAACTACCTCAGATGTAGGTCTGTTGCTTGCAAATGAATCAGGATCTTCTCCATCAGGGAAAAGGACAATTTTTACATTCATTCCTTCTTCCAGGATGAGGTCTATTCCGCGGAAGGAGGCTTTAATTCCTGCAGGATCACCATCGTAAAGGATAGTAATATTTGATGTATATCTTTTGATCAGCCTTATCTGATCAGCCGTTAGAGAAGTACCTGATGAAGAAACAACATTTTCAATTCCAGCCTGGAAAAGCGAAATAACATCGGTATAACCCTCAACCAGGTAACAAACATCCTCACGGATTACAGCTGTTTTTGCATAATATAAACCGTAGAGTACTTTGCTTTTATTGTAAATATCAGATTCGGGAGAATTGACATATTTGGGTTTGTTTTCATCTGCAGTAAGTATCCTGCCTCCAAAACCCAACACTCTTCCTGAAATATTATGAATTGGGAAAATAATACGATTCCTGAACCTGTCGTATGATCTGTTGGCATCCTTTTCAATAATGAGCCCAAGTTTTACAAGATATTCTTTCTTATAGCCCTCTTTGATAGCATGTTTTGTGAGCGCATCCCAGTCTGCCGGGCTATATCCGACCTGAAATTTTGTTATTGTCTCGGTCTTATACCCTCTTTCTTTTAAATATGATAAGCCCACAGCTTTTCCTTCTTCAGTATTGTGCAACTGATCTTCGAAGAACTTCTGGGTAAATGCATTTATATGAAAAAGAGTTTCCCTCTCATTCATCTCCTTAACTTCTTCCGGTGTTCTCTCCTCTTCCTCAATTTCAATCCCGTATTTTTTCGCGATATAGCGTAATGCTTCCGGATAGGTATAATGCTCCAGTTCCATCAGGAATTTCACAGCATTTCCACCCTTTCCTGAACTAAAACATTTAAAAATATTCTTAGCAGGGGAAACAAAGAAAGATGGGTTGGTTTCTGTAGTGAAAGGACTGAAACCCTTATAATTGTTCCCACTCTTTTTCAATGACACAAAATCACCTATAACCTCTTCAATATGAATGGCATCAAATATTTTGTCTACGGTTTCTCTTTTAATCAAAATTTGAAAATTCTAATGTAAAGTTAAGAATTATACAGCTCATGAAAAGGACACAAATGCTTATTATATTAACAATTTGCGAATTTCATTCAGATCAGCATCACTAATTCCTTCATGATCATATCCTGCTCCTTTCACTTTGAAAAAGATCGTTGCCGCCTTAGCTGCAATATCCATAAGGTCGAATGCTGATGATAGGTCTTTACCAATTGAAAGGCAACCATGTTTTTCCCAGCAAAGGATCTTATGCTTATGAAACTTCTCCATACTAAGATCCGCAATCTCTTTTGTTCCTGGAATATTAAAAGGTACAAGTCCTACTCCCTCCGGAATAAAGAGGAGCGTTTCAGGATGCATGTTCCACAGCAGTTTGTTCAGTGCTTTTTCATCAGTGAATTCTTTGATTTGTGTGAGCGCTATCAATTCAGTAAGATGACAATGTAATAATACTTTTTCAGAGTATTCCTCTTCAATCATCCTGTTATGCACTGCAAGGTGTGTTGATAATTCGGAAGTAGGGAATCCATTACTACTTTCATCGAGATCAATGAACTGACATGATTTTGCATCATTATCAATAATCAATAATAGTAGATTTTTAAAAGGGTGTTTCTGCATATCCCTCATCCTGGAACCGGATTTGCTGATGAGGATACTGGAGCTGGCAAGAGCTGTCAGGTTTTTAAAACCTGACAGCTCTTGAATATCTTTGCATTTAGCTGCTGGATAACTACTTAGCAAACCTGTCTGGTCTAAAAGACCAGACAGGTTTAGGTTCAGCTTGATGGAGAAATTCCCTGCATTTCTCTCCGCCCATCCTTTTTCCCATAAGAACCCTGAAATATCCTGAATCTCTTCAATAATATATTTTGGTATTATCTCCTTTATTACCTCTAATTTCATTTTCTTTTGTTTTTAAAGAACTCCTGCATCAACAGCTTGCAATCATCCTGCATAATACCTTTTTCAATTGTTGTTTTGTTATGGAAAGCATTTTTACAGATCTTTGAATACCCTCTTTTTTCATCATCAGTACCATATACTACCTTTGCAAACTGAGCCCAGTAAATAGCTCCGGCACACATGGGGCAAGGTTCTACTGTCACATACAATGTGCACTCATCCAGGTATTTACTTCCAAGATTATTTGTTGCAGCAGTGATTGCCTGCATTTCTGCATGAGCTGTAACATCGTTTAATCGTTCTGTCAGGTTGTGTGCCCGTGCGATAATACGGTCATTGCAAACAATAACTGCACCGATTGGAATTTCATCAAGATCAAAAGCTTTCTTTGCCTCACGCAAAGCTTCCTTCATATAGTAGTTATCGTCTCGTTGTATCATCTTTTATACATTTAATTATCTGGTACTGGGTTGCTGGGCACTGGGCGCCAGGTGTTCAGTGGGCATATTTATAATCTTTCTTCGTAGCAAAGGAAATTAATATTTGCACACACACCCAGAACCTAGTGCCTGTTTCTATTCCCATTTCTTATACGGTTTCCTTGTAAGGTTCGAATTATAATAGCGCTCGTCTTTCGTCACCTCTTCTCCAACCCATTCCGGCAATTCAAACTCTTCGCCTTCTGATTGCAGCTCTATCTCCGCCATCACCAATCCATCGTTATCTCCTGCGAAAATATCAATATCCCAAATGTGGTTTTTATATTCAAGCCTGTACCTGGTTTTTTCAATTACAGGTTTCTCACAAAGATCTTCTATTAATTCTTCCGCATCCCGTAAAGGAATTGAATACTCATATTCATTTCTGCTCATGCCTCTGCTGATACCTTTAATGGTCAAAAAAGCATCACTTCCTGAAATCCTCACCCTGACAACTCTTTCCTTTTCTGAATTCAGGAATGCCTGTTTGATTATTTGGCCTTCATCAGGTTTGATGAATTTGTCTATCTCAACAAGATATTTACGTTCGATCTCTACTCCCATCTTTATAACAATTTTCTCAAAATTAATCTATTTCATCACTTTTTCAAAACCCTTATTCCTTATATCTTGATCACAAACTATATTCAACAACTGCAAAAGACCAGCTGTTATAATTTTAAAATGTCGGGAATCAATAAATTTTCTTTATTTTTATTTGTGTTTTAATAAAACTAAAAATCTACAAGCATGAAAAAATTATCCATTTTAATTCTTTTAATCATCTTTAGCATATCTTTAAATGCGCAGGAACAGGCTAAAGAAAGTCAGATCAGTATTAGCTATGGAGTGATCACCATGCAAGGAATTGAAGATGCTGTAGTATCAGTTTTTGGTGATATCTTTACTGATATTCTTACAGTGGGTACAATTGTAGCTACAGAGAGTACAATCACTGGTGTTGGACTTTTTGAATTCAGATATAATTATTTTATTTCCGAAAAAATATCCATGGGCTTAAGAGCAAATATTGTTAAATATAAGCATGAGGATAAATTCAAAGTAAGTGATGGTTCATCTTTTACCACTACCTGGACAAACCAGTTTATCACAGGAATGGTAGATGCAAATTTCTATTACATGAGAAAAGAAAAGATTGCTCTTTATTCAGGAATAGGAGTGGGAGTTACTTTGAATAATTCTGAAATTGACGATATTGATGATCCTGATTATGAAGATGGTCAAAAAGAAAGTACAACCCTCTTTGCTTTTCAGGTCAATGCCTTTGGAATTCGTTTTGGAAAAACTTTCGGTGGATTTCTTGAAACGGGATTTGGTTATTCAGGATTGATGAATGGAGGCCTTTTCCTGAAATTCTGATCATTCTCTCAGCTCAGGAGCTATCCATACATGGCTATACCAGCACCATCCTTTTCCGTTTTTTAAAGGAGCGGTTACAGTATATAAAGTTCTTCGTTTGCTTAATGGGTTTTGAGAAATAACTTTAACCTTAATCATGTTATCATCACATTTGAAGATGGTCATATTGCAAGATTTATTCCCTCCAATAAAGCATTGCAATTGATCCTGATCAATGTATTTCGGGTCTAAGGTCAGGCATAAAGCCGGAGGATTCTTTTCAAAAAAAGGATCTTCCGGTTCAGTTTTTACTACAGGAAGAGCATGCATCTGGATCTTTGCAGTGAAACTTTCCAATGAACCATATCTTTCATTCATAGGAAAGCGTGGAAGGTTGTATGGGTCGGTGAAAAGACTTATCACTCCACTGTTCTGAGCTGCAGCATATTTGTATCCCATTTGCTTCACTTCCTCCTTCATCGAGGCATCTGACTCACCATAAGGATATGAGAAAACCTGAGGAACATATTCGATATGTTTTGCGAATAGATCCTGCGACACAATTATTTCATTTCTTAATAAATCTGCCCGATCAGTGGTATCTTCATTCAGGAAATAATTATGGCTATGGGAATGATTGCCAATTTCAATTCCTGCATCAAGTAATATGCCCAGCTCTTCCCAGCTCATATAATCTCCATTGCCTACATTTTCTGTATTTATAAAAATGGTAGCAGGAAAATTATTTTGCTTAAGCAAAGGAAATCCATTCTCAAAAAATGATTTATAGCCATCATCAATAGTGATCACTACTGTTTTGGGAGGAACACCATCGCCATTATATAATTTTTCGCATGCATCAAATAATGAAATCACATTGTAATTATGTTGCTTCAGGTATTGAAGTTGTCTTTTAAATGTTTCATTCTTGATGTTTGTTGACGGATGTCGATTGTCGCCAAAACGATGATACACAAGAGCAATGATCTCACCTTGTTTGTATGGGTTTTGCTGGGCGTTTGCTGGCATTCCAATTACAATGCAAATCCAGGCAATCAATACACATTTAGCAATTCCATTCACCATATATGGCAGATCTTTATAAAATCATCACAATCGGCATAGGCCAAATCCCAAATCACAACATCATCTGGCATCCGGTATCCGTTTTCTTTTACACATAAAGATACAACATCTTCCCTCATTTTTCTTATCTTTATAATCTAAATATATCCACCATGGCAAAAAAGGAAATCTCTCTGTTAAGGAAGCAAATTGAAAAACTAAATGCCAAAGGTTTCGACCTGGAAGCATGGAAAAAATATACTATTGTACTCATCGCACGTATTTTTGGTGATCATTCAGCAAAGATCCGTCAGATCGAAAGCATAGAATACGAATATAACAGCTGGGCTTTACGTGATACTAACGGACAATCGGAATACCTGGAAACTTGCAAGAAACTGGGAAGAGAGATCCTGGAGGCCTCAATCGATGAACTGGAAGCCTTTGGTCTTCCTGACACAAAAATTGAAGGATCTGCTTTTTTTGATTTGATTATGGCTTCTATGGGGGATGAACTCAAAGGTTCGCAAATGAAAGAAGTTAAAGATGTTCTATTATCTGCTGAAGATACAAACGCGAAAGTCGATAAAATCATTGAGCTGCTTAAAAGCTATGGAACCGATGTGGCACCAAGCACTCTCGCAAAAATATTATCAGATCCATTATTTATAAAAGAACTAAGTAAATAGTAAATCGTGACGTCCCGCCATGGCGGGATAAACAGTGACGGGAAAGATTTACAATATTTAAATTTACAATGAGTAAAATACAAACTGCCAAACTGATCATCGACTATTTCCACCGAAGCATGATGCACAATGCTATGTGGTTTGCAGAAGTGCAGCATCAACTGGGAAGGGAAAAAGCCTATGATGTGATGAAGATAGCTGCAGACAGGAGCTATGACATTCACATGAAACGACTGGCAAAGATCCTGGATTATGAGCTGGAAGAAGGAGTTCCAAAACCCATGCTTGACCTTTCAAAGGAAAAGCTGGAAGAGCTGAAAAAAGGTGTGGCAGTAAACTGGCTTGCCATGGATGGTGTCTGGTTTCAGGCAGTGGAGTTCGCTCATGGCATGAATGATGCCAAACGATGTAATGATTCATGCTGGGGACAATTCTCCCCTTTTGAAGCCTGGTCGATACGGAAATTGCTCAATCTTCCTGAGAACCCAGGCCTGGAAGGATTAAAAACAGCCTTGCAACATAGGTTGTATGCCTCCATTAACATACAGTCGTTTCATGAAGAAACAGAATGTTCATTTGTTTTCAGGATGGACGATTGCCGGGTACAATCCGCCCGAAAAAGAAAAGGAATGAAAGACTATCCCTGTAAATCCGGAGGCCTGGTTGAATATAAAACCTTTGCAGAAACTATTGATCCAAGAATCAGCACAGAATGTATTTCATGCCCACCGGATCCGCATCCGGAGGAATACTATTGTGCTTGGAAGTTTCGGCTCGTGAATAGTGAAGAGTAAACAGTGAACAGAAAATGATTACCGATTCTATATTCCTTATTGTCGATTTGCCGGATAGCCGACTTTGTGCTACCCAATTCGTACATGCTAAACCGTAAACCGAACATGGCACATGGAATATGAAGAAAATGATGATTGATTAAGAGATTTGTTGGCTAGTTGCGCTCTCCCATCTCCTTTAGGAGAGGGGTTGGGGGTGAGGTAATCTGTGCACATGTCAGGAGACGCGCGCTATCTTATTATCCCGCGTGGGACGTTAGGAGTTAAGTTATTTTACTTCCCCCCCATCCATAAACTTCTCACTCGGACTTACAAAGCAAAGCTTCCCCTCCGCATCCTCAGCCATAAGTATCATTCCCTCTGATTCTATACCACGGAGTTTTCTGGGTTCAAGGTTAATGAGTATACAAACTTGCTTTCCAATAATTTTATCCGGTTCATAAAATTCTGCAATACCTGATACAACTGTTCGCTGATCTATGCCGGTGTTTATTTTGAGTTTGAGGAGCTTCTTGGTCTTAGGCACCTTTTCAGCTTCCAGAATGGTACCAATCCGCATATCGATCTTTGCAAAATCATCATAAACGATATTGTCTTTTGCCGGATTCACATTCGATTCCTCTTCTTCATTTTGCTTTTTAGTATCCAGAAGCTTCTGTACCTGTGCCTCAATGGTTTTATCTTCAATCCTCTCAAATAGATACTCTGCTTTATTAAGCTGGTGACCAGCTTTCAGGATATCTTCACTTCCTGCATCATTCCACTTCAATGGCTCCATATTCAGCATTTCAACAAGCCTGTCGGCAGTGAAAGGTAAGAACGGTTCTGATAGAATTGAAAGATTTGCACATATCTGTAATGAAATATTCAGGATGGTCTTAACCCTTTCTTCATCTGTTTTAAAAACCTTCCATGGCTCTGAATCAGTTAGGTATTTATTTCCTAATCGTGCAAGGTTCATCATCTCAGCAAGCGCTTCACGGAACCTGTAATTATCGAGGCTTTTTCCAATTTTTCCAGGATATTTTTTGATCTCTTCCACAACTTTTTTATCGAGATCACTAAGCTCTCCTCTCTCAGGAACTATGCCATCAAAATATTTGTCGGTGAGAACAAGCGTACGGATTATAAGGTTCCCAAATATAGCGAGAAGTTCATTGTTGTTTTTAGCCTGGAAATCTTTCCAGGTAAAGTCGTTATCTTTCGTTTCAGGAGCATTTGAACAGAGAGCATATCTCAGCACATCCTGTTTCCCTGGAAATTCTTCAAGATACTCATGAAGCCATACAGCCCAATTTCTGGATGTAGAGATTTTATCATTTTCAAGGTTCAGGAACTCGTTGGCAGGAACATTTTCAGGAAGAATATATGATCCTTCCTTTTTAAGCATAGACGGGAATATGATGCAATGAAATACTATATTATCTTTTCCAATAAAATGCACCAGTTTTGAATCTTCATCTTTCCAGTAAGGTTCCCATTCTTGGCCGGTTTCCTGACTCCATTCCTTGGTGGCAGAAATATACCCAATAGGAGCATCGAACCATACGTAGAGCACTTTTCCGTCAACACCTACAAGTGGAACCTTAACGCCCCAATCCAGGTCACGGGTAACAGCCCGTGGTTGTAATCCCTGGTCTATCCATGATTTACACTGTCCGTATACATTGGATTTCCAGTCGTCTTTATGTCCTTCAAGTATCCATTCTCTCAGCCAGTCTTCATATTGATCAAGAGGTAAGAACCAGTGTTTGGTTTCCTTCTTTACAGGAATGTTACCACTGAGAGCAGACTTAGGATTTATCAAATCATTCGGACTAAGTGATGTTCCACAGTTTTCACATTGATCGCCATAAGCTTTTTCGTAATTGCAATGCGGACAAGTTCCTGTTATATATCTATCAGCAAGGAATTGCTTGTTTTCCTCATCATAATATTGCAGCGAGGTTTTCTCAATGAAGTCCCCTTTTTCATACATTTTCCTGAAAAATTCAGAAGCAGTCTCATGGTGTATGGGAGCTGATGTCCTGGAATAAACATCAAAAGAGATTCCAAATTCCTGGAATGATTTCTTTATCATCTCATGGTATTTATCAACAATTTCCTGTGGAGTAACACCCTGCTGACGTGCTTTTATGGTGATAGGCACACCATGCTCATCAGACCCACCGATAAAAATCACATCCTCACCTTTTGAGCGAAGGTATCTTGCATATATATCTGCAGGAACATATACACCGGCCAGGTGACCAATATGTATGGGTCCGTTTGCATAAGGCAAGGCTGAAGTAATTGTGTAACGCTTGAATTTCTTGTTGTTAGCCATGATTCTGAATTTCTCAAATGAAGGGCAAAGATAGGAATTATCTCGGAGGTTATATGTATATTTGACTGAATAAATCGTCAAGCGTGACGCGTGACGCGTGACGCGAATTGTAGATTTTTTTAATTGAAAATAAGAGATTTAATTGTGAATTCAAATTCTACTTTTTTATGATTAGTCCAGTTTATTTAAAGAAAGGTGATACTGTCGGGATCGTTTCTACAG
>CAZDWF010000011.1:0-48297 GCA_964508895.1 uncultured Bacteroidales bacterium | reverse complement strand
TATCTTCTTTCTTATCTTCCTTCTTATCTTCCTTCTTATCTTCTTTCTTATCTTCCTTCTTATCTTCCTTCTTATCTTCTTTCTTATCTTCTTTCTTATCTTCTTTCTTATCTTCTTTCTTATCTTCCTTCTTATCTTCCTTCATATCTTCCTTCTTATCTTCCTTCTTATCTTCCTTCTTATCTTCCTTCTTATCTTCTTCCTTATCTTCTTTGGTCATTTCTGCCACAGGGAGTTCTTTCTTCTCCATTTCTTTCTTCTTCTCTTCTTTTTCCTCAGGTTTTTCTTCCTGTTTAAGATCTTTAGATTCTTCAGTATTTAACTTAGAATTCTCCTCCTGATTTAATGTTTCATTATTCTCAGGGTTCTGATTAGATTGATTGTTGTTTTCCATGTTTTTTTAAACAGTTTTGTATATGTGTCTAATTAAAGACTTCTTAGGTTCATAAATTAGGAGTGCAAAAATAGCAATTATATTGGATCATAAAAATCTTTTTAAACCAATCTTATGTTTGGATTTATGGATAATGGAACAATATTGTCAACAAACTATAGAGCTGATTTATTGAAGATTATATATCCGAAATTAACAAAGAATGTAAAGCGATCATTTGATCTGTCGTAATAGTTCATACTTGCGCTTAAGGGGCCTAGTGGGCTATGCCACACCAGAACAGCGGTTCCCATTATAGACCTATTGGAAAATTCCTTTCCATACTCAACAGAAAGATCCGGATTTTGTATTATTTCCCGATATGGTTGAAAAAGATATCCTTCCAGTCTGAAATCAATTTTATTATACAACTGTGTCACGATCTTTAATCCTACAGCTGCATAATTATGGGCTCTGTATTTTGGCAGGAATATAACCTTACTTTCAGGCATTGGTTCAAATGCTGGTGAGACAAGAATAGTAGAGGTGTAATTATGAAACAGTTCCTGGTTTGATAATAGCAGCTCACTGTAAAAGCCAAACCTCACCGGTCCAAGTTTTTCGAAATAGTCATCCCATATCATTTTTAGCTGAAACCAGTTTCTGCTTGAAACATATTCTGCTTTATCCACTGATGTTGAGCCAGGAAAAGTTCTTTCCTCTCCATCGATATATTTTACCTGAAGAAGAAATCTAGCCCCTTTATTGGCATATTCTTTATAATTCAACGAGTTTTGTTCCAGTTTAATACATGGTGCATAAAAATCGAAATAGGTTACATCTGAGGTATCCAGGCGGCTAAACATATTTGTCTGGTAATAATTATTTTTCATTCTTGCCATTGCTGCACCGGCAACAAATTTCCCTGTATTTTTAACAGGAACGCCAATATTTACCCAGAAAAAATTTTCATTTTGCTTCAAATATATCGGTGTAACATCCTCAAAAAAATATGTTGAGTTCTTGAAATAATCTTTTCGGTTATAAGTATATCCTGTTTCTATCAGGAAAGGAAACTGAGTTGCAAAATCTACCCGGGTCTTTCCCTCGAAAGAATTATAAAAACGACCAAAGTATGCATTTACTGATGTTGCATATGCTTGCCGTCCAAGATGTCTGAATTCCAACTTAATAAAAGCTTCATTAGCTGTTGAAGAACTAATGTTACCTCCAAAGCTCACAACATACTTCTCAGCCGACTTAATATTTAACAGGAGATTATAAAGTCCTGTTGATCTGTTATAATTCAATTGAGGGAAGATATTACTTATCTTATCATCGGCGATTAACTCAAAGTATGCCTTTTTAAGCATATCCATCTTAATTACTTTCTTATCTTTTTGCTTGAAAATATTTTGAACATACTTTGATTGTGCATTATTCAACCCGCTTATCTGAATTGAATCAATTAAATAGCTTGGTTTTTTGATATTAAAAGATGTTCTCTCCAAATCACGATCTTCCGGTGTAATGCGATCTGAAATTAACCCCTGTATTTCCTGTATCATTTTCACTGTTTTCACATAGCCACTATCAATAAATTCTTTTGTTCTGCCAAAATCAACCACATTAACCTTTCCAAGCTTATGCTCTATGAGAACACCATTTTCCGAACCAACATCATATTCTGTTTTAGAAACAATCATATTCTGTATCTGAGAAATAAGATTATCCTGTTCAGGAGAATCATAATTTCCTGCAGCTTTACTCCCAATAATAACATCCGGATTAAATGCCTCAATTGCAACATCAGAAGGAAAATTATTATACATACCTCCATCAAAAAGAAGTTTACCATCTAGCTCAATTGGCATAAAATAGAAAGGGAAAGTCATGGATGCCCTTAAAGCATGCCCCAACTGTCCTTCTTTAAGTATTACAGCTTTGCTATTCTCTATATCAGAAGCTACACAACGAAAAGGAATATATAAACTATCAAAATTATATTCGGCAACGGCACTTGCACTTGCAAATAACTCTATAAATGCAAAATCCAATTGATAAGGATTTATAATATTAGTAGGGAGTTTGGTATGAAGTTTATTTTCCACTGCATCAAAGTCGAATTTTATACTCCCCCATGATGGATCGGGACTTTCCTTTTTAAAATAAAAATGATATTGCTCATCGAGATTGCCTTTAGACCAGTCATCAAATTCTTCGGAGATCATTATTGCTTCAATTTCCTCAGGAGTATATCCTGAAGAATACATACCCCCAACTACTGCTCCCATCGATGTTCCTGCAATGCAATGTATTGGGATATTATATTCTTCAAGAGCCTTTAAGACTCCGATATGTACAACACCTTTAGCCCCTCCTCCACTTAACACCAGGGCAACTTTCTGGCCAAATGACAATTGAGCAAGGAATACTATTAGTAATACGAGATATAAGATTCGGTTCATTGTTTTAGAAACAATTTTATCTAAAAATACGATTATCACTTAAAATAGACAAAAAAAATGTCATCAGTTACAAACAGATGACATTTTTATATCATAAAAGATAACTTTAATTAATTCTCTAAACCAGAATTTCATTCATTTCAGCAGCATATTGATTGCTATACTTTTTCCAGTGCTTGCTTAAGATCAGCAATAATATCTTCTTTCTCTTCAATTCCAACAGCCAATCTAACCAGGCCATCTGTTATTCCGGCAATTTGTTTTGCTTCCTCGCTCATCTTTGAATGGGTCATTGAGGCTGGATGCTGTATTAAGGTTTCTATACCACCAAGTGAAACTGCTAGCAGACAAAGTTCAACTTCATCCATTAATTTCTTTCCTGAGACATATCCTCCTTTGAGGCCAAAACTGATCATTGCTCCCGGTCCACTCATTTGTCTCTTACCCAGTTCATATTGAGGATGTGATTCCAATCCTGGAAACAATACCCACTCCACTTTTGGATGGGATTCTAAAAACCTGGCTACTTCAATAGCATTTTCCTGGGCCCTGTCAATACGAATACCAAGGGTTTTCAATCCTCTGCGAGTCATAAAAGCCTGATGTGGATCCATATTGCATCCCATATTATTCCTAACGCCATACATCAACTTATAATCTTCTTCATTTTTTGCAATTATCATTCCTGCAACTATATCAGCATGTCCATTGATAAACTTTGTCATCGAATGTAAAACAATATCACAACCATGATCCAGTGGTTTTTGCAAATAAGGACTGCAGAATGTATTATCAACGCAAACCGGTATTCCATGCTCATGAGCCAGTCTAGAAATCGCTTTAAGGTCAGCAATCCCTATAGTTGGATTTGCAGGAGTCTCCAGATAGATAAGTTTTGTATTCGGACGAATGGCTTTCTTTACGTTTTCAATATTAGTAGAATCTACAAAGCTTGATTCAACACCAAACCTGGCAAATAATGTTTCCATAACAACACGGGAAGGTCCATACAATGAGTTATGCCCTATCATATGTGTTCCTGCTCCAAGGAATGACATGTAAACAGTTGTAACTGCTCCCATACCTGATGAAGTAGCAATGCCTTTATAACCATTTTCCAGTTCAGCCATGGTGTTCTCAAGGTCAGCTATAGTTGGATTTCCGAGTCTTGTATAAATGTAACCATCATCTTCACCGGAGAAACAAGCTGCACCATGATCAGCATTCCTGAATTTAAAAGTAGATGACTGGTAAATTGGTGTTATTGCACTACCCAAATGATCTTCATGCCCTCCAGCATGAATTAGCTTTGAATTAAACCCTGATTTTTTAGTATCCATAAACTTAACAATTATTTTTTTGCAAATATAATGAACATATGTTCAAAACAAAAAAAGTCCGACTAATAAAATTATAGAACCTTAATAATTTAAATACTTATTAGAACGGCCAGAAATTATTATCATTCCATATTTTCTCTTTCAGATCTTCATTAAGCTTATACAGCAAATGATGGTGCTCTTTTTCCCAGTCAGCAAGCATCTGATATAGTTCTTTTTCATTTTCATCTTCAGCTTCCTCAGCCCTTTTTGAATAAACTTCCACGGCCCTGTTCTCAAAATCAATAGCTGCAGAAATTGCTGCGGCCTCAAAACTGGCAGCAGAAATCTCATCTTTGATTTTCTTAGTCAGGATTTCCACTGCATCAGTATCATCAACCTGCTCTGATGCTTCATTTTTCATAAATGCTTTGTTTTGCTCATAATGAGAAAACTGCTTTGAGAGAAACTCAATGTGCGCATCTTCTTCATCAGCCATCATCTGAAAGATCTCTCTGACAGCTTCACTCTTTGTCTGTCGTGCTACATTGGTATAAAATGCTTTTCCTCTTCTTTCCAGCAGGATTGCTGTTTTAAGTATATCTATGGGTGATTGTTTTGTCATAATATTCTATTAAATTGGTAAATTAATTTATAATGATTGTGATTGATGCCGGATGCCGGATACTGGTCGCTGGTCATTGTTCACCGAATTTCCTAACTTTACAAAAATTAATTCCGTGAATGATATTATAACATCTCAGCTTAGCAAATTGTTTAATAAGCATTTTGGGTTTTACCCTAAAAAGATTGTTTCAATACCATCAGCAGGTTCTACAAGAAAATATTTTAGATTATCTGGAGATACTGAAAGTGTTATTGGAGTTTGGAATGATAATCAAAGAGAAAATGAAGCATATTTTTCATTCACGGTATCCTTATTGGAAACCAGCCTCCCCGTACCTGAAATTATTGCATGGGATTTATCTCAGTTTATATATATAATTGAAGACCTGGGAGATCGTGATCTTTTTGGATTAATTCCGAAAGACTATTACAAAGAAATGCCTGAATATACTAAATCCCTGTACAAGAAAGCCTTAGCTTATCTGCCAAAATTCCAGATTGATGCTGCAAAAAAGATTGATTATACAAAATGTTACCCGAGAGATACTTTCGACAGGCAATCAATAATGTGGGACCTCAACTATTTCAAGTATCATTTTGTGAAACTTAAAGACCTTAGGTTCGATGAGCAATTGCTGGAAGATGATTTTAATTCCTTATGTGATTTTATCCTGCAAGCCCCTTCCGATTTCTTTATGTACAGAGATTTTCAGTCGAGGAATATTCTGATAAAAGATGAAAAACCATACTTTATTGACTTCCAGGGAGGAAGAAAAGGGCCATTGCAATATGACATTGTATCATTACTCTACCAGGTAAAAGCAAGAATACCAGAAAAGGATAAACAGGAACTCCTGGAATATTATCTGGAAGTTCTAAAGGACAACGGATACTTTGATTACGAGAGTTTCTATAAATATTATCCTGAAATATTATTGCTTAGATTAATGCAGGTAATAGGGGCTTATGGCTTTAGGGGCTTACATGAAAAGCGTCAGCATTTCCTGGAAAGCATACCTTATGCAATCGAAAGTTTAAAAAACACATTGAACAAATATTCTTTCTCTGTTGAGATGCCTGAATTAATGAAGATATTTGAACAAATTACCACAATTTCTCCCCGAAAGGTGCAATCAAGTAATCTTACAGTAAGCATTAACAGTTTTTCTTTTAAGAAAGGCTATCCAGAAGATAATTCTGGAAATGGAGGAGGATTTGTTTTTGATTGCAGGTCCTTACCTAATCCAGGAAGAGAAAAAAAATATGAACATTTCACTGGAATGGATAAAGAAGTTATTGATTTCCTGGAAAATAAGAAGGAAGTCCATAATTTTATTGCATTAATAAGAGAGATAACAGATGCAGCAATCAAAAATTACATTTCAAGGGATTTTACTGACCTGATGATAAGTTTTGGCTGCACAGGCGGACAGCACAGATCAGTATATTTTGCAGAAAAAATTTGTGAACACATAAAACAAAATCATCCTGTAATTGTATCTATTAAGCATAGAGAACAAGATACAATAAGCAATGAGTAAAAAAATCTGCAAAGAAACCATGGCTGGCCGTAAGGAAATCCAGAAAAAATCACCTAAATTTGAATGTGAATTATGTTGTGTTTTATCTCCTACGGAGAAACACCTGTGTAAACCCAAAAAACTCAAAGGTATTTGAAAGCATTCATTTTAGCAGCAGGATTAGGCACAAGGCTCAGGCCTTTAACTGATAAGCTGCCTAAAGCCCTCATTGAGATAGAGGGAACCCCGATGATAGAACTTCTTATAGAAAAACTTAAAAGATTCGGTATTACTGAGATAATTATAAATACTCATTACAAAGCGAATGTACTTACTGATTACCTCAACAACAATGACTTTGGCATTCCAATCAGAATTTCAGATGAAACTCAAAAACTGCTGGATACAGGTGGAGCAATAAAAAAGACATGCTGTTATTTCAAAGAAGAATTCCTTGTTCATAATGCAGACATACTTAGCGATATTGATATTGGGAAACTAGTCAATTATCATAAAAACAATAATGCCATTGCAACACTTGCAGTGAGACAAAGACAATCAAGTCGTTATCTTCTTTTCAACGATAATATGGAATTTTCCGGATGGGAAAATAAAAAATCCAGCGAAAAAATAATTCCTGTCAAACCAGATGGTGAATTAACAAAATTTGCATTCAGTGGGATCCATATAATCAATCCTGGAATTTTTGATTATATGCCCAACAAAGATGTGTTCTCTATAATTGATGTTTATCTCAATGTTTGCAGTCGTGAAAAGATATTCGGATATTTACACAATGAAGATTTCTGGCTGGATATGGGAAGGCCTGAAGATATGGAAAAAGCAAAAGAATATTATCTCAATCTTTTGAAATAAAGCCCTGATATGGAATATTTCCTGAAAAGAGTTGCTAGTGAGGTATACAGCAAGTTTAATGATGACCTCATTGATATTTGTATTGTACTTCCCAATAAAAGAGCAAGTCTTTTTCTTAAAAAGTATTTAGCAGAACAAGCTGACAAGCCAATCTTTTCTCCCGATATTCTTACGATTGAGGAATTTATCAGCAGTCTTTCAGGATATGAGATCATCGATAATATGCTGCTTCAGTTTATTCTTTATGAAGTCCATAAAGAAATAGAAGGAACAAAAGCCAGGAGTTTTGAGGAATTCTTACAAACAGCTTCTCTCATGATCACCGACTTCAGTGAAATTGACACTCATATGGTTGATGCCAGTGAGATCTTCAATTTCCTGAGTGAATCAAAAGCTATTTCATTGTGGAACCTGGGAGAAAAAGAATTAACAGATTTCGAAAAAAAATATCTCGACTTTTTTAAGTCGCTTCTTAAGTATTATAACAGTTTTAGAGAAAAACTGATTTCAAACAAAAAAGCTTATGCAGGAATAGCCTATCGCTATACAGCAGAAAATATAAAAGAGATCAGCAATTCCACTGGCTGGAAAAACATCATATTTGCAGGATTTAATGCATTAAGTCTTAGTGAAGAAACCATTATTAAGGCATTTCTGGATCCAGGAAGAGCAGAAATATTCTGGGATACGGATGAATACTACATACAGGACAAAAAACAGGAAGCAGGTTTTTTTCTCAGAGAATATTTCCAGAAATGGAAGCTGAAGAATATCAATTGGATTGAAAATGATATAAAGGGATCAGAAAAAAAAATAAACATTATTGGAACTCCTAAAAATGTAAGCCAGGCAAAACTTGCAGGAGATCTACTTGAAGAGTCAGAATATTCAGGAATTAATACAGCTGTCATTCTTGCTGATGAGAACCTATTGTTACCAGTATTAAATTCCCTTCCTGAAAACATTGAAAACTTCAATGTCACCATGGGATTTCCATTCAAATTCACACCTGCATATACTCTTGGATATTATTGGTTGTCATTATTTGATGAAATTGATAATCAAAACAATGGCATAGATTTGATGAAGGTCAAGCTACACAAAAACAGATTAATAAACATTTTTCAGCATCCATACAGGCAATATTTTCTTTCAGAAGATATAGCAGATTTTACATCGGAATTAGATAAGATAATCTCCTCATATAAGTTTTATTATTCCTTTGAAACACTAAAATCATATATTGATCATAACATAATTGACGAACTCAAAAAATCATCAATAGACTCAACTGCTGTAGCTAAGATGCTCCTTATGATGATTAATATAACATCTCATAGAATCTCTGAACATGCCCGGAATGAAGATGGGGAATTAATACTTGCTCAGCAACTGGATGTTATATACCTGCAGAAACTTAAAGAGATAATTGAAAGGATAATGATTTATTCACAGAATGAATCCACAATATTAAGCCTGAAGGCTTTTAAGACCATTTTTCAAAGATTATCATTCCAGCAAAGCATACCATTTTACGGAGAACCATTAAAAGGATTGCAAATAATGGGGATGCTTGAATCAAGGACACTGGATTTTGACCGTATCATCATGCTTTCTGTTAATGAAGGAACTTTACCGATAATCAAACATTCAAATTCACTCATTCCTATAGATATCAGGAAGAAATTTGGATTACCCACTCAGAAAGAAAAGCAGGCAATTTTTGCTTATCATTTTTATAGATTACTTCAAAGGTGCAAAGAAGTGTTCTATATATATAATACTGAAGCTGATGAAATTGGGGGAGGAGATAAAAGCAGATATCTTCATCAGTTGGAGGCAGAACTGACAAAATCCACTACCAATATTAATTTTTCAGAGAAGATACTTTCATTTGATTTGCCTAAAATCAGCACCGATATAATTTCGATAAATAAAACTGAAGATGTGATGAAGGCAATAATAGAGAAAAGCAAAAAAGGCTTTTCACCATCCTCGGTCAGCACTTACATAAATTGCAGCCTTCAGTTTTATTATCAACATATTCTTAGGCTGGAAGAAGTCGAAGAAATAGAGGAGAGCATTGATGCTGCAATGCTTGGAAAGATCATTCATTACAGCCTGCAGAAATTATATACACCATTAAAAGGAGTAATTCTCAAGCCAGACATCCTGGAAATAAAAAAAGAAAGTATAAAATCAGCTCTTGAGGAAGCAATAAGCAAATATTATCCTGATGGTGATACAAAATTTGGAAGGAACCTCCTCATTTTAAACATTGCTTACAGGATGATAGAGAAGCTGATAAAATTTGAAAAGGAAGAGCTCTATAATGATCATAATATTCAAAGAAAAGTGTTATTCCTGGAAGAACCTTTGAAGAGAGAAATGCAGATCACACAAAATGGAGAAACTTATAATATAGTTATCAAAGGGATTGCAGACAGAATTGATAATATAAATAATGAAACTGTAATTATCGATTATAAAACAGGATATGTCGAACAACGGGAACTGGATATTAAAGAGTGGGATACAATTATCGATGATCCTAAAAGATCGAAAGCCCTTCAATTATTAATTTATTCATGGTTATTTAACAACAGCGCTGATAATCAGATACAAGCCGCAATACTTTCTTTGAGGAAATTAAGCAATGGTTTAATGAGATTAAAATATCCGGATAATAACTATACATTTACCAATGATTATAAAGACATCAGTCATGATTTAATAAAAATCATAATGGAAAGCATTTTCAATACTGAAGAAAAATTCCAGCAAACTGATGATAGTGAAAGATGTAAATATTGCTCATTCAAAACTATCTGCAACAGATAAGCAAAACCAAAATAACTACTCATTATGCCATTTTTCAATTCAAATAATGCTGAACTCTACTATGAGGTCCATGGGAAAGGTAAGCCACTCTTATTAATTGCGGGACTGGCAAGCGACAGTCAGAGCTGGCAGTATATCTTAAAACAAATGTCGGAGCATTACCAGCTGATAATTTATGATAACAGAGGCACCGGAAGAGCTGTAGGACAACATAAAAGATTTACCATAGAAGATATGACAGGTGATGCTATTGCCCTTCTGGATCATCTTGGAATAAAGAATGCACATGTCTTAGGCCATTCGATGGGTGGATGTGTTGCACAAAACATGGCAGCAAAAGCCCCCGAACTTATTGATAAGCTTATACTTGTGAGTTCAACAACCCATATGTCGAATCGTAACAGATCCCTGTTTGAATACCTTATTTCAACCTGGCAGGAAGAAATACCGCAGGAACAATGGATAAAAAACCTTTTTTACTGGCTGTTTAGTCCGCATGCCTTTAAAAATCCAAAATTCATAGATGCTGCGGTGATATTCACACTTTGTTATCCTTTTCCTCAAACCATTGATAGTTTCAAAGCACAGGTTGATGCATTAATTGAGTTTGATTCATCTGAATTTATAAAAGAGATCAAGGCTGAAACAATGATCTTATCCGGAGAAAATGACATCCTGGTTTACTCTGAGGAATCAAAACAACTCCTGGGAATATCAGGTAAATGTGAATTTAAAACAGTTGACAAAGCTGCACATTCGATACATGCGGAGTATCCTGATGAGTTTGCGAAAGTGGTTAGTGAATTTTTGGGGTAAAAGGTTCAAGATGCAAGTGACTAGTGACCAGCGACCAGCAACCAAAATCATTAATCCTCCTCAAACACAATAGCTTCATAAGTAAACACATCCGCATCCTTCCACCCATCCCATCCGATCCTGGCTTTATCCTGCGCACAATGCCCAAGGAATTCCTCAAGGTTCCATCCTGTTTGTGTGGCTACCTGGGGGAGGAAAGTGCCTGATGATGTGCCTTTTTTAATATATATACCATGTTTCCCAAGCTCTATCTCATTTACATCATCGATCTTTTTTAAAGGGGTCAGAACAGAAATTTCAATATGTATATCATCAAGTTCCGATTCATCGACCTTTGGGAATCGGTAGTCCTGAGTTGCAGCAGCAATAGCCATATCAACAACAACTTTATATAAAGGCTTACCAGGGCTAAACCTGCCTATGCACCCCCTCAATCTTTTATCTTTATTAAGAGTTACAAAAGCTCCACAATGCTGCTTTAAATTATCTGAATAATCACTTTCGTTAAATTCCGGGATCTTTCCATTCTTAATATAGCTTTCAACAGTTTTTCTCGCTATTTCAATCAGATCTTCCTTATCTTTTTCAGTAAGTTTAAATTCCTCTTGCCGGCTTTCTTTATTATCTGCCTTTGAAGTAACTGCCATAGCATAGTAACCAACAACTCTGTTTTTATCACCGTAATATTCAGCGTCTCCTGAATTTTTATACTGAATTTCATGAATATTAAAATCAGGATCATCCTGTATCATATAAAGTAATGTATAAACAGAACTCCATCCACATAAGCTGGTCGCCAGTCCGCCAATTCCCTTTCTACTATTCTCCCCTATTGTTTCCCTGAGTTTATCAGGAGATTTGGTGAGTATTGCTTCGGCAGTAGCTTTATCCACTTCAATGGCATCCTCATATTCGGGGAAATGTGAAAAATCAGTGCTGATAATAAACAGGTTGTTCTCGTTGAAAAATGGTTTTAGAATTTTCGCGAGGCTTTTGCAATCATCCTGATTCTGTGTACCCACAATGATGGGGATCATATTAATATCATTTCCAAGTTTATACTGCAGGAACGGGAGTTGTACTTCAAGACTGTGTTCTCCCTGATGTGCATCCTCTTTGAAGGTAAAGATATTGTTTTCGCTTATTAATTTATCAGCAAGCTCAATGTCTACCTTCACATTTCCAAGAGGAGTAACATAATCACCACGATTGTATATTGATGCACCCTGAAAAGCTACTCTATGGCTTGAAGCTATCACAAAAACATTCTCATATTTCCTTTTCTCACCAATCTGATTAAAAGCAGATGCAGCAACTTCACCTGAAAACGGATATCCGGCATGGGGCGAAATTATAGCAATCACATTAGAGTATCTTTTTTGCACAGCCTCACCAAACAGCTCTTTAAGGTTGTTTTCAAGGGTAGTTTTACTGCCTTCATAGAACCTGCCTGCAGCATAAGGTTCTCGGTGAATCAGCTTTTTCGAGCTGCCATCCTGTGAATGGCAACCACCAGAAAAGAATATCATACTAAATATCATAGGGACAAACAGTTTTACGCTCCGCATAATTTGATTAAATTCGTATTTGACATCTAACAAATATAATAAATGAAAGCCACAAATAAAAGCTCTTTGTTATTCAGTATTATTGCTTTAGGCTTTAGCAGTATTATAACGCAGGTGGTGATAATGAGGGAGTTCTTATCTGTATTTTCAGGAAATGAGTTTATCATTGGAATATATCTCGCTAACTGGATGATACTTACCGGAACAGGAGCATTCTTGGGAAGGTTTTTAAAAAAGCCTGGTATTAAACTAATTATCTGGCAGTTGATCATTTTATCATTACTCCCTTTTCTCTCATTGCTTCTGTTTTACTATATCAACGGACAGCTTTTTCCACCGGGATATAGTCCGGGACCAGTACCAATATGGATATATATACTTATATCTATCTCCCCATTTTGCTTTCTGAGCGGAAGCTTATTTGTTCTCATCTCCAAAGAATTATCAAGCTATAAAGACGATGCTGTTTCTAATGCATACGGACTGGAATCGTTTGGGAGTATTATAGGCGGACTCATCTTCACATTTGTTTTTTTAAGTTTTTTAAATGCTTTTCAGACACTTGCTATTGTATTTGCCATGCTTATCTTTTCCGCATTGTATTTAATAGCGAAAAGTGGAAAACCCAAACTTGCAAATTACCTGGGCGGGCCCGCTTCAACGATATTTATTATAGCACTACTATTTGGTTTTCATGAAGAGATCAGGAAGCAGTTATACATTGGCCAGGAATTAATTGAAACCATTGATACTAAATATAACAAGATAGACATAAGCAAAATGGGGGATCAAATGAATATATATCAGGATCATGATCTTGTATATACCAACACTTCATCTAAATCCACAGAAGAGATAATTCATTTTCCATTAGTCCTTCATGATCACCCTGAAAAAATACTGGTAATTGGCGGACTAATTTCAGAAAGCCTCAAGGAAGTCCAGAAGTACCATCCTGAAATAATCGTATATCCTGAAAGCTGCAATGAGATAATAGATCTCGCAAGAGTTAATTACAATGGTTACTTCCCTGCCAATACCTCAATAATTAATACTGATCCGGGAATATTTCTCAGAAATGATTCCACTTTATATGATATAATTATTACTGATCTTCCTGATCCTGTCACAGCAAACTTTAACAAATACTACAGCCTGGAGTTTTTCGCACAGATTAATGATCATATGGATACCAATGGAATTTTTATTCTAAGCCTTGAATCTCCGGGATATTATATCAATGATGAAGCCCTGAAGCTACTTTCCATTGTATTTAATACGATGGCTGAAATCTTTACGAATGTGAGAATAATAGCATCAGATAAAAATTATATTCTCGGGAGTTCGGCTAATATGGGTAAGAGTATCATTGAAGAAATTTCATCCAAACAAATAGAAACCTCTTATGTAAACAAATATATAATGAGTGATGCTGAAATTGATTTCAAAAGTCATCAGGTATTGAATTCCCTTGACAGTTCTGCAGAAATTAACACTAATACCTCCCCCATTGCATATTTTTACAGGATACAACACTGGGTGAACCAATACGGCATAAACATCCATATTGTATTTATAATTCTTCTGATAGCAGGATTCATATTTTTCTTATTTCAAAATCCGGTAAATCAGGGATTATTTATTACAGGATTTACCGGGGCATCCCTTGAATTTATTCTTATACTGGCTTTTCAGATTGTATTCGGTAGTATTTATTATTATTCAGCATTGCTTATCGCACTTTTTATGGCTGGTATTGCTATCGGGGCACTGTATTCAAAGAGAATTATTGATCTTGGGATAAAGAATTACATGCTTTATTACCTGTTGTCAGGAATACTAATTCCCGGAATCATTATTCTAGCTCATTTGTTTGGTTATCATGGAAACTCCGGATTCACTTTCTTTATCATAATGACATTAATGATAGTGACAGGGTTAATCACAGGTATCATTTTCGCACAAGGAGCTCATTTGTTAAGCTCAAAAGAAAGTATACAGAATACTGCGTCAGGAATGTATGGTTCAGATCTTATTGGTGCTTCTATCGGCATTTTTATAACATCACTTTATATAATCCCATATTGGGGAATTATAACAACTTGTATTATTTTAGCAATACTAAATATTCTTTATGTTGCTTATGTTTTGCTTATCAGGAAAAAACTGCTGAGTTTATAATGGAAAAAAGAGAATTTATCAAATATGGGATTTGTGCATTATGCAGTTTGGGTATACCTGTGTTTAATAATAAGCTCTGGGGGAATATTTCCCGAGATATACAGGGAAAAGAAGATAGTATCGAATACCGGGAAGCCATGCATTATATCAATACCCCCAAAGGATTAAAATGTAAGATTTGTCCTCAGGCATGTGATATAAAAGAAAATGAGACCGGTGATTGCCGGACCAGGTTAAATCAGAATGAAAAGCTCTTCACTACTGCTTACGGTAATCCCTGTGCCATACATGTTGACCCTATAGAAAAAAAACCTCTATACCATTTCTTACCTCAGAGCAAAGCATTTTCCATAGCAACTGCAGGATGCAATCTTGCCTGCCTGAATTGCCAGAACTGGTCCATCTCACAGTCCAGCCCCAGAGAAACACGTAATTACGATCTTCCACCTCAGAAAGTGGTGGATCAGTGCATTGCTTATGACTGCAGGTCCATAGCATATACATATTCTGAGCCCGTTGTGTTTTATGAATACACTCTTGACACATCAAAGATTGCACATCTTAACGGGATTAAGAATGTGTTTATTTCTGCAGGATATATCAATGAAGTTCCACTAAAGGAAATTGCTCCTTTTCTGGATGCAGCAAATATCGACCTTAAGAGTTTCAGTAATGAGATCTATGAAATGTTAAATGCAGGAACACTGGAACCAGTACTAAATACCTTAAAGATTCTCAAAGAAGAAGGCGTGTGGCTTGAGATCACTAATCTTGTTGTGCCATCCTGGACCGACGATATGGATATGATCAGGAAAATGTGCAATTGGCTTTATGATAATGGTTTCAAGGATAATCCTTTACACTTCAGCCGCTTCCATCCTATGTATAAATTAAAAGACCTTCCTCCAACACCATATGAATCACTACATAAGGCGAGAGAAATCGCAAAAGAGGCCGGTATGAATTATGTTTATATTGGCAATGTTCCTGACACTGAAGCTGAAAACACTTATTGTCCTGATTGTAAAAAAGTAATCATAAAGAGAAAAGGATACAGCATCATGGAAAACAGGATCAAATCAGGAGTGTGCAGTTTTTGCGATACTAAGATTGCAGGAGTTTGGGAATAGATTATAAATTCAGCAAGCTTGCCTCATATTTAAAATAATCTTTCAGCTCTCTTCTTGAAAAGTTCACCAGTTGTTTTGTACGTCGAACCGTACATGATCTGCAATTGAATTGAGAAAGGATATGATCAATACATCTGCTTTCAAACTTATCTTTTGGCAGGAGTTTGTTAATAAGGCCTAATGAATAAGCTTCATTACAGGAAAGTTTATCACCAAGAATTATCTCCATCGCCTTTGAATGCCCTAATTGCTGTGATAAGAAAAAAGGTAAAGCGGCGGTTGGATGTAAACCGAATTTATTATGTGAAAGAATAAAATGGCAATCATTCGTTGCAAATCTGAAATCTGCAGTCATTGACGTTCCAAAAAATGGGGTAACAACTTCTCCAAGAAGTCCGAAGTAAAATAGTTTTTGATACTCAGCCAGGCCCATAACAATTTTATTAAGGATATTTATTTCCCTGAACCTTAAAGTTTTCTCTGTAAAAGTAGGAGCCTCTTTTTTCTCAAGACTTTGCTGTTCTATAATTTTATTAATGAAGGAATCATACATTTTTTCACCAAAGCTCTCTTCTTCATTAACAACTAATAGTGCATGAATATTTTCATCGTATTCTGTCTTTCTGACAAATTCCATCATCTTTTCACTGTCATCCAGATGAGTGACGAGATTATAAACATTATTTTTCAATCGAATTACAGCAATATGATTTATGATATCTGTTTCAAAATACTCTGTATCAATAATATAATTCATGACCTCTCACTTTAATTTATTACTACCAATTTAATAAATATATTCTTTTATTCAAACTTTTTATTAAGTATATTTGAACTTATATGATCATTGCATCAGAAGCATGGCAAAAATCAACAAACACTCTTTTGGTTATATTACAATTGACAATGTAGAATATGAGCATGATGTCATAATCCGTATTGATGGCAAAGTTGTAAAGAGGAATAAGCAGCTTTCAAAAAAGATCTTTGGAAATTCGCATAAATTCTCAAAAGCTGAAGCAGAACTTGCCTTTGAAGAAGGTGCAGATATAATAGTTATTGGAAGCGGGCATTATGGAGAACTTAGATTAACTGATGAAGCCAGACAATATTTCAACAGCAAGGGAATAGAGGTTCTGCTTATGAACACAAAAAAAGCTGTTGTAAAATACAATGAGATAGATGGAAAAGTGATAGGCTTGTTTCACACTACCTGCTAAAGTCTAAACCAGGCACCGGCCATTGTTTTCTTCCTGGTTTTACATTTATCTCTTTTTTCTATAAGAACAAGTTTATCTTCAGGAAATCGTATTGCATATTCCCCCATCTGAGACTTACAGAGTTTATCATTTCCTGTGAAATAAAACAGTATTCGGTCTTCATTAACAGTGAAATGGCCACTCCATGTCTTTGTTTCTTCCACAGAGGGAAACTCAACCACAAACTTCCCTTCTTTCTTCAATGTTAGCATAGTACCATCTTCCATACTTATCCATGTTGAGAATAATCCTGTTTCCTGTTTAGATGTGCTTAAGTTAATCTTTATAAACGACAGCATGCGGATTTTAATATCCTCCCATTCCCTTCCAAACCAGTACATTGACCCATTCCCTTTATAAGTATAAATATCGCCATTGAGCACTGCTTTCGAAAGATTTGTACCATTAATTTGAGGAATCAGGGTACTGATCTCAGTTTGAAAAACAAATACAGGAATGGTAATATTCCAGAGCTTCAAAGGTTCAAAAGATGTTGCCTGACTTATATCATTCTCGATTCCGGATTGTCTACGACTACTTGGCATAGTGGTCTTTAAGTATGTGAAAAACTTATCCTTTTCATCTTCATGCACCGTAGCATTTACTGCTACTTTCTTACATTCCATTGCAGTCATGCTGCTTTGCTTTTCCAGGATGTTTTGAAAAACTTTTGCCGGGCGAGCTTTTGCATAATAATAAGTCAGGAAGTTATTTAATTGCGTAGGATGCGTACATCCTGTTATACTAATAGAAGATCTTCTTTTATACTCATCAGCATCTTTAAGAGCTGACGACAATGCATCTATTGTGATCAGAGCTTTTACCCTTCCGGGATTACGACTGCAAAAAGTCAGTGCAACCGGTCCGCCCAAAGATTCAGCAACAACAACTACAGATTGATAAATCCCAAGGGCATCCAAAAAAGAAAGCAGTAAGTCAGACTGCTGAACATAAGTTTTACCCAGTTCAATTGAAGTACCAGGATATCCTGGTCTTGAAGGACAAATAATTTTATAGCCAGCTTCAGCAATTTCTTTATACTTGAGTATATCAGTTAATCCGGTTCCTTCACCATGAATTACCAGCACAATGGGTCCTTCCCCCATCACAGAATAGCTAAGCTCACCCAATTCTGTTTCTATTTTTTGGGTATATTCTGTATTGAACTTGTCAATGTCTTTTTCCCAGGAAAAATATGCAACTGCAATAGCAGCAATAATTAATAATAAAACGATAATGATAAGGGAGAAAGTTCTTTTTCCTTTAGTGGATTTTTTCTTTTTGGATTTCTTTTTTGCAGACATGGATATTAGTTTTTGCAAAGTTAGTGAAAAGAGTGAATAGTGAACATTGAACGGTGAACAGAATTTCCTATCTTTGCCCCATGGAAGAAAAAATTATCATCTTAGATTTCGGCTCGCAATATACACAACTTATTGCCCGAAGGATCAGGGAGTTAAATGTTTATTGCGAAATTCATCCTTATAACAAAGTACCTGAAAATCTTGATAATGTTAAGGGAGTTATTTTATCAGGAAGTCCGTCATCAACCAGCGATAAAGATGCACCTATTCCGGATCTGTCGAGATTAAGAGGAATAATACCTATACTGGGCGTTTGTTACGGGGCACAATATATTGCCTTAAGCAGTGGTGGCAATGTTGAACCTTCAAGTACCAGAGAGTTCGGAAGAGCAAATCTCTCGTTTATAGATCATGATGACAAACTTCTTTCAGGTATAACAACAGGATGCCAGGTATGGATGTCACATTCTGACACCATGCAGGAGCTTCCTGAGAACTTCAATGTGATCACCGGAACACAAAATATTGAAATTGCGGGATTCAGCATAAAAGATGAGCCTACATATGGATTGCAATTTCATCCTGAGGTATATCACACTACCGAAGGAAAGCAACTGTTGCATAATTTCCTTGTGAATATATGTGGCTGCAATCAGTCATGGACACCAGCCTCATTCATTGAAACAACTGTTGAAGAGCTTAAGAATACATTAAAAGACGACAAGGTTGTTCTTGGTTTATCAGGAGGTGTTGATTCATCAGTAGCTGCATTTTTATTACACAGGGCAATTGGTAAGAACCTGCATTGTATATTCGTAGACAATGGATTGCTGAGAAAATATGAGTTCACTTCTGTGCTGGAATCCTATAACAATATGGGGCTCAATGTTAAAGGTGTTAATGCCAGACAAAAATTCTATAATGCACTGAAAGGAGTGTCGGATCCTGAAGACAAAAGAAAGGCCATAGGAAAGACATTTATTGATGTGTTTGACGATGCGGCACATGAAATCCAGGATGTGAAGTGGCTCGGACAGGGAACCATATATCCCGATGTAATTGAATCAGTTTCCGTAAAAGGGCCTTCAGCCACCATAAAATCACATCATAATGTTGGCGGTCTTCCTGATTACATGAAACTAAAAATAATAGAGCCTCTCAATACGTTATTCAAAGACGAAGTAAGAAAGATAGGTAAGGAACTGGGAATGCCACCAAAGATCCTTAACAGGCATCCTTTTCCTGGCCCCGGATTAGGGATCAGGATAATTGGTGAAGTTAACGAAGAGAAGATCAGTATATTACAGGATGTAGATTACATATTCATCCAGGGGCTAAAAGAAGAAGGTTTATATGACCAGGTTTGGCAGGCACTGGCAGTTTTACTTCCTGTACAATCTGTAGGTGTCATGGGTGATGAAAGAACTTATGAAAATGTTGTAGCACTGAGAGCAGTAGGATCTACAGATGGTATGACGGCAGACTGGTCGCACTTACCTTATGAATTCTTATCGAAAGTATCAAATGATATCATTAATAAGGTAAAAGGGGTTAACAGGGTTGTATACGACATATCATCCAAACCACCATCTACCATTGAATGGGAATAATACTGCTAAAACCACATTATATGCATCCTGTAAAAAGCTTATGTATTCTTTTTATTTTCATGCTTATCAGTATCAGTAATTTCGGACAAACACAAGCCGAAATCACAAAATCCACAGAGATTCAAAGTATAAATGGAAAAGATTTTTATGTACATATAGTACAAAAAGGACACACAGTTTATTCAATTTCCAAAGTTTATGATATTCCATCAGAAGAGATCTTCTTTCACAATCCGGATGCAAGAAATGGCATAAGCATTGATCAGATATTGTATCTTCCGTTAGAAAGTCGCGATAAGGAGATCAATCAGAAGCTTAACAACAACAATTTTGAATATCTTTTGCATATCGTCCAAAAAAAAGAGACACTTTACGGAATATCGAAAAAATACGAGGTCGATATTGATGTGATCCTTGACTTAAATCCTGAAGCAGAAAAAGGATTAAAAATAGGCCAATACCTGAAGATCCCTGCTATTACAAGGGAGCTTGATCCTGAACTTCCTGGAGCACCGGATAAATTTGTTGAACACAAAGTAGCAGCAGGTGAAACTCTATACAGATTATCAAAAATGTATGGTGTAAGCATAGCAGATATAAAAAAATATAACCCATCAATGAACCAGCCAATTAAAGTTGGCGAGATAATTTATTTCCCCTACTCTTCTAAAGATGAAATTATTAAAAAAGACACACTGCAATACAAATGGTATAAGGTACGGGCAGGTGATAATATTTATAAAATTGCATTGAAGAAGAGAATAAGTTATGATAGCATATTACTTGTAAATCCAGGCTTATCGGAGACGCTTAATCCCGGACAACGGATTAAAATCCCTAAAACCAATCCTTACAAGACCTATATTAATCACATAGTACAAAATAGAAGCAAGCTTAAAAAGATCGCTAAAATGTATGGCCTAGGATCTAAAGCCCTTAATAATCTCAATCCTGGAAAAACAAAAAAATTACAAAGAGGTGAACTTATTAAGATTCCCCTGCCAACATACATACCTTTGCGAATTGATACAGAATCAGAAACTGAATCCAGCCTCAAACCCATTCCTGATAAACTTTTAAGGATTGTTGACATTGACAGTATAAGATGCAATCAACAGTATTTGCATACCGAAGAAGTATTTAAGGTTGCACTGATGCTTCCATTATATCTTGAAGAAGCTGACAGCATGTTTGTGCAGAGATTCAAACAAATGGAAGTGAAATCAGAGTTTAAATCCTTTAACTTTCTTCAGTTTTATGAAGGATTTAAACTTGCCGTTGACTCCCTGGTAGAATCAGGACTCCGGCTTGAAGTTTTTGTTTATGACGTTGACAACCAGGTTTCAAAAACGATTCAGGTGTTGCAAAAACCAGAATTATCTGAGATGGATATGATAATTGGACCCCTGTTCAGGAAAAACTTTAAGCTGGTATCAAACTTTGCCAGGATGTTTGACATAAAGATCATTAATCCTTTGAGCAGAAGGAATGAGATACTGGATCATGAAAATGTGATTAAGTTAAAACCTAATCCACAGGCCCAGCTTAAGATCGTTGAAAATATCATCAAAGAAGAAAACCCTCAGGCTAAGATATTACTTGTCAGACATAATAATTATAAATACGGTGAAGAAGTAAGCACATTGAAGCAGAACCTTGAGATGGACATTGAAGACAGGATTTCCATTGCAAATTCCATGTTAGATAATATCATAAAACATTATTCAGAAGCGGATACAACCCTTCCTGACGGAGAATTGCTTGAAAGCCTGAACATTGAAGAAATAATAATCTATAGAGAATTTGTTGAAAATGCCATTGATGACAGCACCAGTTTTGCCAACAGGATTGATGAAATAATTTTTACCAATGAAGGTATTGAGGGTGTTTTGAGAAAAGCATCTATCATAAGAGAAAACTATGTAGTTGCTTTTTCTGATAATAAAGCATTTGCATTTGAACTCATGACTAAATTGAATGAGCTAAAAGATTCAATTAATGTTGTATTTATAGGATTGCCCGAATGGGATCGATTTAGTGACATGGAAACAGACCACCTGCATAATTTAAACATACATTTCCTGTCAGATTCATATATTGATTATAACAATGATGCCGTGATCCGATTTGTTAAAAGATACAGGGATAAATATAAAACCGAACCGGACAAATATGCTTTTGATGGTTACGATATAGGATTCTATTTCCTTTCAGCCATGTTACATTATGGGAGAAGTTTTGAAAGATGCCTCCCCTATTACGATGAGCAATTGCTTCAAACCTCTTTCCAGTTTAAGCATTCAGAGCCTGCAGGCCTGGAAAATCAATTCTGGAATCCATTTATATTCAGGAATTACAAAAAGATACTCTTAAAATGATTTCATTTATTTAGAGAAATGATGAAAAACTTGAAATATCTTCTGTTTGCCATGATATGCCTTTCGGTCCTTGTTTCAGGATGTGACAGAACAGATGTTGAATACTATGATAATGGAAACGTAAAAAGTGAGATATCATATTTGAACGGAGAAATGAATGGAACCGCAAAATGGTTTTTCGCAGATGGTGGACTACAGTTTGAGGTAAACTATAAAAACGGAAAACTTGAAGGAGAATCTGTAAGATACTATAGCAGTGGCAAAAAACAATCTGTCGAGAATTATACGAACGATATGCTTTATGGAAAATCGATAGAGTATAATACTTTCGGGAGCGCCATAGTTGAGAAGAATTATTTAAATGACACACTTCATGGTTATTACAAACTATGGTATGATGATGGAAATCTACAGATAGAGGGGAAATACATTAAAGGGATGTACGATGGAAGGTGGATCTATAGGGATGTGAATGGGAATATTGTCGGCATTGGTGAGTTTTTAATGGGAACAGGTACACAAACAGGGTATACTCCTTCCGGAAAAATTACCAGGAGAGTAAATTATAAGGAAAATAAGAAAGAAGGAAAAGAGTATTATTATGATAATGAAGGCAATATCACTAAGGTAATTATGTATGAAGACAATGAGCCGGTGAAGGTGCTGGATACTGCGTATTAGGTGCTGGATTCTGGGGGCAAGGGACAAGTCGCATGGAAGCAGGTCGCAAGTCGTAGCGAAGCGGAGATCCCGCCTTGGCGGGAGAGTAAGTTGTCAATCGACAATCGGAAATAATTTGATAATGTTTGAATCTACAGAACTTTATTGATGGAGGTACTTCATCCGCCTTTGGCGGATTCAGGAGTACCGGCAGTTTCTATGATCATTATTAATAATTAAACCAGCTAGTATTTTCTACCAGTCATCCTGATGAACGAAGTGAGGAAGGACCCCGTAGCTATTCAAAGTAAGTTTGCAAACAGCTCCCCTATTCATTTATACCATTTGCATCAAAAAGTCCCGCCAATATTTAAATTCTTTTGTAGAAAAACATTGAAAGCGTTGATATTTAATAAAAGTAAGACGAAATAATCCACTAAAAACTGTAAGTATACTCCTTGCCCCCGCGACTTGCGATGTGAAAAAATATCTTCGATTTTCTTGGTTTATTCATTGTAAAAGATATAATTTTGCACTGTTATTTAATTAACAATGTTATTTATTAACATTTATCCGGTGTAAACAGCTTAAATTTAATGTATTATGAATTTAGAAAAGATTATGATTGACCTTGAGAAGAAACACTCCGGTGAGAGTGAATATCTTCAGGCTGTCAGAGAAGTTTTAGAATCTATTGAAGAGTTTGTAAACGAGAATCCTCAGTATGAATCTGCGGGTATAATTGGCAGGATTATTGAACCTGACAGGATTTTAACGTTTAAAGTACCATGGGTTGATGATAATGGAAACGTACAGGTTAACCTGGGTTACCGTGTTCAGTTCAACAACGCTATCGGGCCTTATAAAGGCGGGTTACGATTTCACCCAAGTGTAAATCTAAGTATACTTAAATTTTTAGGATTTGAGCAAATTTTCAAGAATAGCCTTACAACACTTCCAATGGGTGGTGGTAAAGGTGGTTCTGACTTCGATGCCAAAGGTAAATCTGATGGTGAGATAATGAGATTCTGCCAGGGCTTTATGCTGGAATTATGGAAGATCATTGGTCCTGAGACTGATGTACCTGCAGGTGATATTGGTGTTGGAGGAAGAGAGATTGGATACTTATACGGTATGTATAAAAAACTTGCCAGCGAGAATACCGGTGTTCTCACAGGAAAAGGTATTAACTGGGGTGGCAGCTTGATCAGGCCTGAAGCTACTGGCTTTGGTTCTGTTTACTTTGCTAAAGAAATGCTTGCCACCAAAGATGAAGATATTAAAGGAAAAGCTTTCTGTTTATCAGGATTTGGAAATGTTGCATGGGGAGCTGCCAAAAAAATCAATGAATTTGGTGGTAAAGTTGTTACAATTTCCGGTCCGGATGGTTATATACATGATCCTGAAGGTATTGATGGTGAGAAGATTGAATATTTACTCGAACTAAGAGCTTCTAACCAGGATATAGTAAAACCATTCTCATATGAATTCCCAAGTGCACAGTTCCACCAGGGAAAACGTCCATGGGAAGTACCTTGCGATGTTGCTATTCCCTGTGCTACACAGAATGAGTTAAACAAAGAAGATGCTGAAAACCTTGTTAAAAATGGCTGTACATGTGTTGCCGAAGGTGCAAACATGCCAAGTACTCCCGAGGCTGTTGAAGTTTTCATTGAAAACAAAATACTATTCGGGCCTGGCAAAGCTGTTAATGCTGGTGGTGTTGCTACTTCAGGATTGGAAATGTCACAGAATTCAATGAAACTGGGCTGGCCGGAAAAAGAAGTTGATGAGAGATTACATCATATTATGAAAAGTATTCATGATCAATGCGTAAGATATGGTACCGAGGAAGATGGATACATTAATTATGTAAAAGGTGCAAATATTGCTGGTTTTATTAAAGTTGCGAATGCTATGTTAGATCAAGGTGTGATCTAATGTATTTATACTGCTTTATTCATAGCTCCTTTCCTCCGGAAAGGGGCTATTTTTTATAAAAATAACCTGATCAGGTTCGCCCACTTTATATATCCACTTTGTGAAAGATGCCCTCCATCAGTGGTATACTCTGGTTTCAATTGTCCGTTGGAAATAAAGTGATCAAATAAATTTACAAACCTCAGGTTCTGCTCTATACAAAAGCCTGACAACCTATTATTTAGCCATAATATCGTATTATTCAGTTTCATACTGAAAAGCATATCCTCATTCACAGGTAGTAAACTCTGGATCAGCAATTGAGTTTCAGGTAAACCTTTCACCAGGATTTCAATGATCCTTTCATGATTTATACTAACAGTTTCTTTTTCAATTCTGTGAAAAAGATCATTAACACCAATCATTAAAAATATTTTCTCTGGTTTTTCAAGAACTACTTCGTCAAGTCTGTGAATGATGCCTGAAGAAGTATCCCCTACTATTCCATGGTTGGAAATTTTCTTCCCGGGAAAATAATGTTCATAATCAAACCATTCGGTTAAGCTATCTCCCAGAAATAAGATTGGGTTGTTGAGTGTCATGTGTTGTATTTATCAATACCATATAAAGATATTAAAATATTGATGATTTCAAATTTCTAATTCCATATTGCCTATTTAGTGCCAATAACCAACTACAGAAAACCTCAAATATGGAATCGAAATTATTATAGTTTTTCCGTTCTCTGATTAAATATAACCACTTACTGATTCAATGTTGACCAGGCTCTTTATTATTAGATATATTTGTGTTATGAATATCAGCCTACGAAGAATTATATTGCTATTGACTTTATTAAATTGGAGCATGCCTTTCTTCTCTCAGAACCTGGTAAATAATTGCGGATTAGATAAATACTCAAACTGCCCTCATAATCATGGTTTATTAAAAGTCTGCCAGGGATGGGACACTCCCGGTGGGGGAACTTCAGATTACTGTAATAGTTGTAATAATACTGATATCGTAAGCGTGCCAAAAAATTTATGGGGTAGCCAAAATGCATTTGACGGATCAGGATACGCTCATTTAATTTCATATTATCCGGCCCAGGGGTTTTACCGTGAGTATATGCAATCCAAACTTGCTTGTCCGTTGATTGCAGGAGAGACCTATAATGTTAGTTTTTATGTTTCATTAAGTGATGACAGTAAATATGCAATAGACGGGATGGGTTTATACTTCTCCAATGGACCGGTTAATCAATCAGGAACAGGAATTATTTCATTACTTTCAGGAGCACACATAGAGATACCACAAGGAACTGTATTAAATGATAAGCTTAACTGGCAACTAGTATCAGGCACTTATACTGCTTCAGGTGGTGAGAATTATATTACCATTGGTTGTTTCAGGCCAAATGCTGAATTGACAACGCAAACAGTTGGAGGCATACTTTTTCTTTCCTCATATTATATTGACGCTATATCTGTAATCCCTGTTAATCCATATTTCGATCTGGGCAATGATACTATACTTTGTCCGGGAGAAACAATTACAGTAGATGCAAGCTTTAGTTGTACAGCTACATATCTCTGGAATGACGGAACTTCCAATCCAATAAAAACAATCAGTGCACCAGGTACTTATACAATTGAAATAAGCATGGGTTGCTACCCTGTTTATGATGCTATTACTGTTGATTATTATAATAAGCCAAATATACCCTTACCAAATGATACCATTATTTGTCCTCTTACCTCCATTGATCTTAATGCTGGAAGTGGATTTATAAGTTACACATGGCAGGATGGCAGCACAGACAACAGTTATACAGCAGATACTTCTGGCCTATACTGGGTCGAAATATTAACAGATATTGGTTGCTATATCAGAGATTCAGTACTGATCGAAGGGATAGTTTCTCCGGGTTTCACACTGGGTACAGATACTGTTTTATGTTATGGGAACAACATAACATTGGATCCGGATTTTCTTAGTCCATATTTAACATACGAATGGAGCGATCAGAGCACTGATCCTTTACTGGAAGTGAATTCAGAAGGATTGTATTATGTTACTCTGAGTAACCCTTGTGGTACTGGCTCAGATTCAATATATATTGGATATATCAACTGTAATGCCGATATTTTCACACCCAACGCATTCTCTCCTAATGGAGATTATATCAATGATAAATTTCTTGCTAAAGGTGTTAATATCGGATCTTTTAATATAATGGTGTTTGACAGATGGGGCACTAAAGTATTTGAATCAAAATCAATGGATAATGGATGGGATGGAAAATATAATGGAAGCCCTTGTCCTGTAGGCTTATATGTATGGATCATCAATTACGAGGGCATAGAGGAAAATCCAAATTATAAATCGGAACTGATAAAAGGAACTGTAACACTGATCCGGTAAGATATCTATTTTATAAGGTATGACTTGTATTCTGTAAGATTATCACAGTTATCAATTACCTCTAAAAGGAAATTATTTCCACCTGCGCGGGTAAGAGTATCAATTTTATAAAGAAGCAGGTCATTTTTCATATCATACTCCATTAAGATCCACTTGCCATTCATTTCTCCTCTGTAACTTTTTAATCCTGCAAACTCATCAGTTACCTTAAGCTTTAACACCTTATGTTTGTTAATGAAGGTTGTATCACTAATATTCAAAGGCACTATCACCGGTGCAACAGTATCTGTCATAATGCTATAATTGCCAAAATTACGAATAAGGGTAGAAACATATGTGCCATCATACTTCCCTCCCGCTCCTACTGGTAACCCGCTATCGTTCATATAAGCAATTAACAGCTTTTCTTCCAATTCCTCAGGAACTGAATCAATAGCTATTTCTAATTCCATATATTTATGAACAGGGGTTGCCGGATTGTGAATATGGTAAACCTGAGACAAGCAACCATACAATGCTTCACTGCTTTTTATATCCAGGTATTCATTACGATACAATCCATAAGGTGGGATGTACAGCCTCATCCCTTCATATTGTATTTTGTTATCATCTCTCCAGGATGCTTTTATTCCTTCAGCAACAATACTTGTATCAACTGCTACAGCATCCATAGGTATATTTTGAATGCTCAGGTCAATGGTGTTAGAATTACCTGCTATATCTGCTATTTCAATTTTTATATTATGGCAATCATCACCTTCAAATCTGAACACACCATCGTTATTCAATAATTGATAGATCTTCAGCCTGTTATTTGGATCCACCTCTGTTCTTACAAATCTTCTCTGAGATTCAAAATATTCCGGATAGTCGATCAGGCTGTTAATATACCGGGTTGAGCTGAATGAAAAATTATTCATTTCATATTGATACTGTAGTATAGAGTCAACATAAACGCTTAAACTATAGAACCCATTTTTATTATGCGTTTTATTAAGTCTGTCGATAGCATTTACACCAATAGAAAACTCTCCAACAACATAAACGGTATCCTTAAGATGAATATCTTTCTTTTTCTTTTTAAGGTTAATCTCATACGGGATTTTCAATCCATTGACAAGGCTGCTATTTCCTACAGGATAGATCTTTAATGCATGCAACACAGGTTTTATATCATCCTTCACATCAATACCATATAGTAGAGGGTTTTGTGGTATCTGTGTATTGTCTTCCCTGATCTCAAAATGTAAGTGCGGCCCCATAGAATATCCCGAATTACCACTTAGGGCAATTGTTTCACCCTGCCTGACAATAAACTGATCTTTATCAGGAAATAAATTTACCTGGAATGATTCTCTTTCATATTGCTTTTCTATTGTAAAATCTTCTACATCTTTTCTGAATCCCTGAAGATGAGCATAAACCGACATCAGCCCATTGGGATGGGAGATATATAATGTACGCCCAAAACCACTCGGACTGATCTTTATCCTGGAAACATAACCATCAGCAATAGCCTTGATTGGTTTTCCTGAAACACCCTGGGTTCTTATATCGATCCCTGAATGGAAATGATCGGAACGTAATTCGCCAAATGTGCCGGAGAGCAAAATCTCAAAATCGACAGGAGGAACAAGATTGTACTTTTCTTCAGGCTTTTCCTGTGAGAAGACCTGAACAGCAAAAAGGAATGATAATATGAAAAGGAATTGTTTAAACATAATTAAATTATTGTACTTTGCTAATCGATGCCGGATGCCGGATGCCAGAATCTGGTATCCTGCATCTGGCAAACAACCTACAAATCTATATGTTCTTTCCGACATAAGAATTAAAATATTTACAATTCCATAAATTAGTACATTTGTTATTTCCTGATGGGATAAGAATTTTCCTTTTTACATTAAATACAATTGATGAAAGACCTTAGTAAAGGTAAAGAGAGTAGGCTTATACTAAACTTTGCAGCACCGATGTTGCTTGGGAATGTCTTTCAGCAGTTGTATAATGTTGTTGACAGTATTATTGTTGGAAATTTTATAGGAAAAGAAGCACTTGCTGCAGTGGGTTCCTCCTTTCCAATAATTTTCACATTGATCTCTTTCATCATCGGTATCGCCATAGGATCAACTGTAATTATTTCCCAGTATTTTGGGGCGAAAGATACCAGGAATGTTAAAAAAGCCATAGATACCTTATATATCTTTTTGTTTTTCGCTTCACTGGCAGTTAGCATAATCGGAATACTATTAAGCGATGAAATATTTAAATTGCTCAAACTTCCTGAAGACATATTACCTCAGGCCACTCTTTATTTAAATGTTTATCTCAGCGGATTGATCTTATTCTTTGGATTTAATGGTACGAGTGCTATTCTCCGGGGACTTGGGGACTCAAAAACCCCACTATATTTTATGATCATTGCTACCATTGCAAATATTCTTTTAGACCTTTTATTTATTATAGTTTTCAAATGGGGAATTGCAGGAGCAGCGGTTGCAACTATTGTATCGCAGGGTGGTGCTTTTGTTGCTGCAATAATATATTTGAATAAAACACATCCCATCATTAACCTTTCATGGCGAAAGTTGAATTTCGATAAGGAAATTTTCTATAAAAACATCAAAATCGGATTTCCTATAGGTTTTCAACAAGCTTTTGTAGCATTAAGTATGATGGTGATGTACTTCCTTGTCAATCCATTTGGAACAAATTCCGTTGCCGCCTACAGTGTTGTTTTCAGGATAGATGCCTTTGCAGCTATGCCGGCAATGAATTTTGCTGCAGCTTTTTCAACATTTGTAGGACAAAACCTGGGAGCCAACAAACCACACAGAATAAAATCCGGTCTCTGGGCTACTTTTAAAATGATTTCTGTGATAGCCATTGTAATGACTACCGTATCCCTTGTTTTCTCCAGACAGCTTATGGATATGTTTACAAACGACCCTGAAGTTATAGATATTGGAGTAAGATACCTTCATATTGTAAGTCCCTTCTACATAACATTTACAAGTATGTTTGTAATAAGCGCTGTAATGAGAGGGGCCGGGGATACTATAATACCGATGATCATCACATTCTTCGCCCTCTGGATAGTAAGGGTTCCTGTATGTTATCTCTTTTCATTAGAATACGGCATCGTAGGCATCTGGTGGGGCATTCCGCTAGCCTGGGTAACGGGTGCGATGCTATCATATATCTATTATCTGACAGGAAGATGGAAGGCGAAAGTGATTGTTAAACACTAATAAAATTAAGAATTAAGAATTAATTTTTAAAGTATTCATACTCATACCTCAGCAAATACCTTTGATCCACTCCCATTCCCTTCAGATTTACAAAGGCATCTACCTCAACTACCTTGCCGTCTTCATTGAAAGTACGATTAACAGTATGACTTATATTTCCTGCAGCATCCTTCTCTTCCTGGAAAATTAAATTGTCGTTTTCATCGTATCGCATCTCAATTTGTTTGGCTCCTTCCGGAGTTTCATCTGCAGTTGAAATTATACGGTTTTTGTGATCAAGTGTAAAACTGGTCTTTTCCACAAGTTGATCATCATTATCATATCTTTTCATCTCCACAAGATTGCCTTTTTCATCATAAACATTAAGTATCCTGTATTTCTCCCCTTCTTCTTCATTTAAAAACTCCTCATCAGTCAGCAATCCCTTTTCATTGTATTTCATTTTCTTTTCCAGGAAAAGTTCACCGTCTTCATCGTATGACCTCTCTCCAATCATCTTGCCTTCTAAATAAACATAAAGGGTCTTAGACTCTATTTCATCTTCATCTGTTACAAGATTCTTTTCCAGAAGCTTGCCTTCGGTATCATAAATAAAATTCTCAGTATCAACAGATCCATCCTGATAAGAAATAGATATATTCTTCAGTTTGTCGTTTTCATAATGATATTCGTTCTCTTCCAGGATGTCGTCGTTCTCATCGAATGAATATTCTTTGTGTATCCTTCCATCCTGAAGATACTCCTTCTTATAATGTTCCTGCACACTACCAAAAGGATCGAATTTTATCTCTTCAAGTATTCTTCCATCTTCATCAAATGTTGCCTGGCTGTATTTTAAGCCTTCTTCATTTAATTCAGGATTCCCATTCTCATCAACTATAAAATCAAACTTAAGTATGCTTAAGGTTTTTACGATTCTATTCATAATTAATTAATTCTGGATGATTTTTATTTAACTTTACCTGTTTTTAAACTTCTCCACAAAGAAACATATTAACCACAAATAAAAGAAAAAATGAACAAGTATTTTTATCTAATCCTAGTTTTTGCAATTATGATTACAGCAGGATGCGAACAAAAAGCAAAAAAGATCAATTACCCTCTTACCGAAAAGGTTAAACAGATTGATAATTATTTCGGGACTGATGTTGAAGATCCATACCGCTGGCTTGAAGATGACAATTCTGAAGAAACAGAAAAATGGGTTGAAGCACAGAATGCAGTTACCAATGAATATCTCGCACAGATCCCTTATCGTGAACAAATTAAGGAGAAGCTCACTAAAATGTGGGATTATCCAAAATACGGCTTACCCTATCGTGAAGGTGATTATTATTTCTTTTCAAAGAATGATGGTTTGCAGAATCAGTCTGTATTATATATTCAGGATGGAATTGATGGAGATCCAAGAGTCATTCTGGATCCTAACAAACTTTCAGAAGATGGCACAGTTGCCCTCTCAGGAACATCTGTTTCTGCCGACGGAAAGTACATGGCATATATGATCTCACGTGGTGGCTCCGACTGGAAAGAGATCTACATCAAAGATATTGCTACAGGTAAAGACCTGGATGACCATATCGGATGGGTGAAGTTCTCAGGAATGTCATGGAAAGGTGATGGCTTTTTCTATAGTGCTTATGATGCTCCGGAAAAAGGTGAAGAATTGAGCGATAAGAATGAATTCCATAAAGTGTATTATCACAAAGTGGGAAGCTCACAGTCTGACGACAAACTCATCTATGAAAACAAAGAACAAGCCTTAAGAAATTATTATTGCAGTACCACTGAAGACCAATCGTATCTGATTCTTTACGAAGTAGAATCAACCAGTGGGAATGCCCTCTATTACCTCGACCTTAATAAAAAAAGAAGTGAATTTGTACAAATAGTTGACAATTTTGATAACGATTATGGTGTGATTGATAACATTGGAGATAAATTTCTGGTTTCTACCAATTATGATGCTCCCAAAAAACAACTTATCCTGATTGACACTAAACAACCTGAAAAAGAAAGCTGGAAAACAATTATTCCTGAAAAAGAAGAAGTACTTGAAGGAATAAGTATGGCCGGAGAAGTTCTGGTGGCAGAATACATGAAAGATGCAAACAGCAAGGCCTATGTATATTCATATGATGGGGATTTCTTGCATGAAATGCAGCTGCCTGGATTAGGGACACTGGCAGGATTTAGCAGTAAAGCAGAAGATGATATCGCATTCTACGGCTTCACTTCATTTACATTTCCTAATACAATTTACAAATACGATGTAAATACAAACTCATCAGAAGTCTTCAGGGATCCTGAAATAGAATTTGATGCCAGCAAATATGAAGTTAAGCAGATATTCTATGAAAGCAAAGATGGCACAAAGGTTCCTATGTTCATTATACACAAAAAAGGAATAGAACTGGATGGAAACAACCCAACGTTGCTTTACGGTTACGGTGGATTTGACATAAGCATTACACCCGGATTCAGTGTCACCCGTATGGTATTTATGGAACTTGGTGGTATATATGCAGTTGCCAATATCAGAGGTGGTGGAGAATACGGAGAAAAATGGCACAAAGCAGGAACTCTGCTGCAAAAACAAAATGTTTTTGATGATTTCATTGCTGCCGCAGAATATCTTATCGATGAAAAATACACATCTTCAGAAAAACTGGCAATTATGGGTGGCTCTAACGGAGGACTACTTGTTGGTGCATGTATGTTACAACGCCCTGACCTTTTCAAGGTTGCCTTACCATTTGTTGGTGTACTTGACATGCTCAGATACCATAAATTCACTATCGGATGGGCATGGGCTACCGATTATGGAACCAGTGAAGACGATACTGCTATGTTTAATTACCTCCTGGGATATTCTCCTTTGCATAATGTAAAAAATGGTGTAAGCTACCCTGCAACACTTGCGGTAACTGCTGATCATGACGACAGGGTTGTTCCTGCACACTCATTTAAATTTATGGCAACATTACAGGAGAAAAATGATGGATCAAATCCTGTATTGATCAGGATTGAAACAAAAGCCGGACACGGAGCCGGAAAACCAACATCAAAATCCATTGAAGAATATACGGATGTTTGGTCCTTTGTGTTCTACAACCTGGGAATTGAACCTGATTTTGAATAGGGAATGGATACCGGATGCCGGGTACCAGATGCCGGATCCCGGATGCCGGATGCCGGATGCCGGATACCAGATGATGTTTTAAACCAAGCATGCAATTAAATCATAGAATTGAGAGATCTCAGATTAATCATATTTGATATTTAGAGCTTTAAGTTGGCTATTCCATAAAATCATTTAATACGGAATCACCTGATCTGGAATCTCTCAATCTGTTCACTGTTCAATTTTCATCCGGAAATTTATCAGGAGCACCATAAGCCGGATTATTTAGAAACTCCTCATCACGCAACGTCTTTATAAACGCCATCAGAGCTTCTTTTTCATTAGCAGTAAGCTGTGTGCCTCCATTGGCAATATGATGCATCAGAGGATCGATCTGGGGTGTCCAGACAAGGCCATGGGAATAGAACTCAATGACCTCTTCGAGGGTTTTATAGCGACCGTCATGCATATACGGGCCGGTTAGCTCAATATTCCTGAGGGTAGTTGCTTTATATGCCCCCCTGGTATTTGGATCTCCTGATACGGAATACCTGTCGTACGGATCATTAAAAACCGAATCTTTCCCATTATTATAAAAGAGATTCGTTGTCCATAATGGGTTTCCAAAGCCGCCATGACAATGAAAGCAATCGGCTCCTTCTTCCGTAGTAAATAGCACAAACCCCTGTAATTCCTTAGATGTTAATTGCACCTCTCCACGCATGTATTTGTCAAACCTGGCATTGGATGAAATAAATGTCCTGATAAATTGCGCAATGGCTTTTCCCATCCTGTCGACAGTAACAATCTTTGACCCAAAGGCTTTTTCAAATAATTCAGGATATCCGGGAGTATTTTGTATTAATTGTTTTGCTCTGTTGGTATCGGAATTCATTTCATGAGGTGCCAGTATGGCCATCCATGTCAGGTCTTCAATATTTCTGAATTTTTTATCAGGATTTTTGGGATATATCTTTCCATTCCAAAGGTATCCGGTAGAATTCCATACAAGGTTGATCAGTGGCAACATCACATGATGGGTTGCTATGCCTGTAATCCCAAATGTATAGCCTCCTTGATAATCAGGGTGGTTTACACCACATTCAAATGAATTCTCCTGCAAATGGCATGACGAGCAGCTCATCAGGGAGTCTGGATGTGTTCTTCCTGACATCCTGCCATCATAAAACAAATACCTTCCCAGTTCAACCCCTTCAACAGTCATTGGATTGTTATCTGGTATATTCAATTTAGTAGGAAACCCAAAAGGTATTTTTATTTCATAAGGTGTAGCCTGATAAACCGGAACCGGCTCACTCTCCGAATCCTTTTTGCATGCAATGATCGCAATTAAGATCCCAACAATAATTACTATTAAAATGATATATTTACTATTTATACCCAATTTTTAATTATTAATTATTATTGTTAATTATAATATCGAAGACATTCCATCCATTCTCACAACCCAGCCTCATCGCCTCCTGTGTCTGCATAATATCTCCTCCCCATTCATTATGATCGTACACATGTGGGTCTTTAAACCAGTTTTCTATATTCATTACAATTCCAAGAGTTGTTGTTTGTCCGGTCGTTATGCTGATTGCTGACTGAGGCAATGTTACTGTAAAATAGTTCTGTACAAATCCTGTAATAAACCCTGTGGTATCATAGATTTGTCCGATACCCAGGTGAAAATCAAATGGATATAGATTTTGCAGAGTATCCAACCATTTCCCGTTTAATTTCATATAATGATATCCTCCGCCCAGGTATTCAGGCCAGAACATAAATGATTCAGGGGGGTTTACAAATATCAACGACTGGTTTTTCTGTTCATCAATCCCAAAAGTAAAAGATATCTCATCATAAGATTTAGCAGGAATATTATCAAATACATCCCAGTTATGCGTCTCAGGAAGGTCTGTGTCTATATAATGTATATCTTTCCACTCATCTATGATGTAATCATCGCAGTCACAATTTCCATGTAAAGTAATATCAGATATAAAATACTGTATCTCATTCACAAGATATTGGTTTCCAGCGGCATTTGTATATAAAAGAGTGTCGATCTTCAGGGCTTGTCCGTCAACATAATGATAAAACTCAATACGAATCTTCCCGCTATTGTTAACAGCTTGTTCATCGGTATTTTCATCATCCTTTTTACAGGAAATGATAATAAATACATATAAAAAAAATACTACGGCTATTTTGAAATATTTCATACTCTTCAGACAGATTTCCATTCAGTTTAGTTGCATATACTATTGACTCAGCTATGAGAGTTTTATAACTTTTCTATGCCCTAATACAATTAGTCTTAATAGAATGGCACTGTACCACTGACTATCAAATACTTGGTAGTATCTCCTGAACTAAATCCTTGCTTATAATTTTTTCCACCGACAATGATCTCAACTTTGCATGATGAGTTTATATCTTTATATCCTGCAGCAAGGAAAAGAATATCTCCCTCATCAGCATTGAAGGAATAAGTCCATACATCCTCTTTGCTCAACACAATGATATTATCATTAACGAGCTGGCCTTGTGAATCCCTGTATTGGACAGAAAATCCCGATTCATTTTCAGAAACTCTGTAAACAACAGTTTTCGAATACTCCTTTTCACATGAATACAAGAAGGATAAAATAAAAACTATGATTGATATTTTGATAATATTTTTCATGACCTTAAGAGTTAATCGTAAAAATTAAATTCAGATAAAAAATTCTTCCCGGCTCAAATAAATTCCTTTTACTTCCTATTATTCTTCTGTTCAGGTGCTCATAATAAGCTATATCAAAGATATTATTTACACCGGCATATACTGAGAAATTATCATTCATCATCCAGGAAAAGCCTGCATTGATAATTACAAAGCCCGGAGTATTGCTTTCATTGTATGCTTCGGAAGAACGATTTTGAGTTGCAACTGCTCTCAGCGACAATTTTGGAGTCAACTTCCCATTATAAAACTTATAGAATAAACTCATATTTGCTTCCAATGGAGGAATCTCAGGAAGAGGATCTTTTTCAACTTTGGTTTCTGTGGGATTACCAGCATTATCAAAAGTGAGTTTTGTAGCTTCCGGGTTAACTCCTGATATGTATGCAGCATTTAAATGAATTCCCCATTTCAATGCAGCAGGAGTGGAAAACCCTAACTCAAACCCTGAAAGAGAAACATGGTCGATATTGTAAAACTGCTTAACACCTAATACACCAGGAGATTGAGGTTTCGCAACTGTAGGAGGTACATATTTCCCGCTGATATAATTCTCAACATAAGAATAAAATAAATTGGCATAAATCCTTCCATACTTTTGATTTATATAATTCATAGAAACATCAGCTTCATAATTTATTTCAGGCTTTAATTGTGGATTGCCGAGGTAATCGTAAGAATCGTAACCTATTGGAAGAAGGATGATAAACCTTTCAACCATATCAGGACTTCTCACCCCTCTACCCATCGAAAAGCTCAGATTTAGTTCCTCATTCAGAAAATATGTAAATCCTGCACTTGCACTAAGGTTCAGAAAATCTGAATCAGTATTATCATCCTCATAAAGGATATTGCCTTTTCTTACAAGCATCAGTTCCTTTGAGGTAGCAATATTTTTATCTATTCTGACAGCCGCAATGATATCAAATTTTGATATTCTACGTTTTATATCTGCAAAAAAACCATAGTTCCTTATCCTTGCTTTATTCCATAATTTTTCACTAAAAACGGGCATATTATATTCCCGGATCTTTGTTTTTGTTCTATCACCATCTTTCTGAATCTCTTCATAATCAGTTCCAAGATACAGCTCATTCTTGCCTATTAAAATATTACCATTAAACTTATATCCGATATTTAAAGCATCAATAATTGAAATAGCTACTACGGTATCTGAAAATGGTCTTTGTTTGTTATCCATTTCATGAGTGACCGATGAGCTATAAATATTAATATTTACATCTGAAATTTTTGAGCCTATAGAATTTATAATGTAATCCAGTGATATTAGCCGTGTATCATCTTTCCTTTCATCCATTGGTAAAGCAGGGAAATCCACATCCCTTCCATCTGATTCACTAATTCCAAGTATGATTTTATGATCCTTAAAGGCCCTTAAACCAAGCCTGGCACTGTAATTATATTTAGTAAATGAAGAATTCACCTTTTCGCCATTACCATCTTCATAATCACCATATTTCTTATAGTTTCCTGTGAGCAGAAAAAACATATCCCTGTTGCCACCAAAAAGGCTTAAATGCTGTTTCATGCCACCCCAGTTACTTTCGAATCCCTGTATGGCTTTTAAAGTAACGCCAAATTCATCCCTGAAGATTGCCTCTTCTTGTTTCATGATGATAACCCCTCCAAAATTAGGCCCGTACCTCAATGCATAAGGCCCCTTGATCACTTCAATTTTCCCAACATCATCAATGTCAATATGAGAAGTAGCCGGATCCATCCGGTTCGGGCATCCACCTTCTACTTTTTGACCATTATTGATCTGTACGTTCAGCTGGCTGTATTTAAATCCTCTAACAACAGGATCAAGCCCTATGGCACCTTTTCTGATTCCTGAAACATTGGGAGTCAACCTCAGAAAATCACCAACATCCCTTGCAGCTGATTCTCTGATTTCCAGGGCATTAATTATATCAACGGGATACTGAGTTGGTTTTTTGCACTTCTCTGTGATCACAAAACTTTTTAATTCAACAAGAGTATCTGTTTTTGTATTAACTCCCTGCGATAAGGCTATAATTGCAAAATACAGAGAGAAAAATAAGGTGAGAACAAACTTTTTCATACTTAATTGGTTTAGTTAGTAAAGTTAAAATAAAAAAAGTTATTAGATTTTTTTAAGACGTATGAAGAGTATTTTGTGTTTTGTTAATACATATTCGCCAATATATCTAATTTTGCAAATAAAAAATGAATTTTAAAGTAGGCGATAAGGTCATATTCCTGAATGAAGCAGGTGGTGGGGTTATTAGCAGGATAATCTCTCCAAGCATGGTAAGTGTAGCTATAGAAGATGGTTTTGAAATCCCAACCCTGATATCTGATCTGATACTGTCAAAAAAGCCTGAAGATGAAGCTTCAATTTCCCAGGAAGGAATTATTGCTACTCCTGAGCTTACTATTCCTGAGCCAAATAAAAACAGTGAATTTGAATCACTAAGCAGTCCTTTGAAGAAACGCAGGGTGAAGTCTAATCAGGATGAAGGAGTATTTCTGGCATTAATACCTCATGATCAGAAATGGCTGGTAACCGGACTGCTTGACCTATATATCATCAATAATACTGAATATGATATCCTTTATAATATTTTCCTGAACAATGAAGGAGTTATTACAGGTATTGATTATGGATCAACGGAATCAGAAAGCAAAAATCTGCTTGAAACAATAAGCCGTGAAGATATTGACTCATGGAGAAAAGGATTTGTTCAGCTGATGTTTCATTCGGATCACCCGGATTCTCTTTATCTACCTGTTAATGTTGATTTCAATATCAGGCCAGCTCAAATAGTCAGAGACACTGCATATACCAATTCAGCCTTCCTGGAAGAGAAAGCTTTCCTGGTAAAGCTTATACTTAAATCTGAAATGGAAGTGTTCAAAACTACAGAAGCTGAAATGAAATTCGATCAAAAAGATAAAATTGAAAAGAAGGCAGAACAAAAAAAAACCCAGGCCATTGATAAGTAAACACCGGACAGGCAAAGGAGAAGCTGTTGTTGACCTTCATATCGGAGAGCTTGTTGATAATATTAGCGGGCTAAGCAGTAAAGATATGCTTGAGCTGCAAGTAAATTATTTTGAAAAATGCCTGAATTCAGCCATTGAAAACAGATACAGCAAAGTAACATTTATTCATGGCGTGGGAAACGGAACGCTGAAATATGCCATTTCTGAAAAGGTTAAAGAATATTCAGGGCTGGAGAATTACGATGCATCCCTTGCCAAATTTGGAGTTGGAGCTATTGATATTATTATCAGGTACAAGGACTAGATACTAGATGCTAGATGCTAGATACTAGATGCTGGGTGCTGGTAAAACATACTAATATGAAAAGTAAACTTGTTAAAAAAATTGATCTATGAAAAAGCTATTATTAATTATTTTATTAATTTCTGCGGGATCATTAACTGCACAGGATCAGGTGGATACAACGAAGCACTGGAGAATGTTTGGTGATTTCTCATTAAGCATTTCTCAGGTTAGCTTAACCAACTGGGCTGCGGGTGGTGAAAGTTCATTTTCAGGAAATACTTTGTTAAATTATAATGCTAATTACAAAAAAGGCAAGAACATTTGGGATAATAATATTAGCTTAGGCTATGGTGTAATTAAAATGGGAGAAGATAAATACTGGAAGAAAACAGATGATAAAATGGAATTCTCATCAAAGTACGGATACGAAGCTTTTAAGAACTGGTACTATGCTGCATTGTTGAGCTTCAGTTCTCAGTTCTCTCCAGGATATAAAGACAATCATCCCGATTCTTTACTAACATCCAATTTCCTGGCTCCTGCATATATAAAAATCGGTATTGGATTAAATTATCAGCCCAACGATAATTTCTCTGTTTACATTTCTCCTGTAACATACAGGTTAACCTATGTGAATGATACGGCATTATCAGTCAGATACGGACTTGATGCCGGGGAAAATATAAGAAATGAAGTTGGAGCTAACTTCAAAGGCGTTCTTCAGTATCCTATAATGAAAAATGTTGATTTCAAAACAGTACTTGAGCTATTTTCAGATTACCTGAATGAACCACAAAACATTGATGTTAACTGGGATGTTATGATAAACCTTAAAGTCAACAAATATCTTTCTGCAAATATTTCCACATCTCTCATTTATGATCATGATATTGAGATTGAAGGAGAAAGTGGACCAAGGACCCAGTTCAAAGAAGTGTTTGGCATTGGATTGGCTGTTAAGTTTTAACAGTCTTATCATTGCTGTTTAAGCAATTCTTTTGTAGATAAAAGTCCACATGCTGCATAGATATCTTCTCCGCGAGATGCCCTTATGCTTGTTGTTACACCCTTACTGTTAAGGCTTTCCTTGAATTCCAGTATACCCCGTTCGTCAGTACCCAGCATAGGAGTATCAGGAATAGGATGAAAACGAATCAGATTCACCCTGCTTCGTAAGCCATGCAGAAGTTTTACAAGTTGTTTTACATGCCTGGGAGTATCATTGATGCCTTTAAACATTATATATTCAAAAGATATTCTTCTCTGCTTCTTAAAATCATATTCTTTTAGAATGGAGAAAATCTGTGACAAAGGATATACTTTCTCAACAGGCATAAGCTTTTTTCTTTCATCGTCAAAGGGAGTGTGAAGACTAATTGCAAGGTGGCAATTGCTATTCTCTATAAATTTCTTCATTCCCGGAACAACACCTATTGTAGAAACTGTAATTTTCTTTTCTGACATCCCCATCCCCCACCCTGAGGTCAGTATTTCAAGACTTTTTAAAACATTATCAATATTATCCATGGGCTCACCCATACCCATGTAAACTATATTGGTAATATCATGCCATTCAGGAATGCTTCTGAGCTGGTTCAATATTTCCCCCGAATCCAGGTCACCCTGAAATCCTTGCCGTGCAGTCATGCAAAACAAACACCCCATCTTACAACCAAGCTGAGATGAAACACAAAGAGTGTTTCTGTTTTCATCAGGAATAAATGCGGCTTCAATAAACTTCCCCTCTCTTACGGCAAAAAGATATTTTTTTGTTCCATCTTTTGAAAGCTGCACTTTTGTGGGAGTCTCCAGTCCTATCTCATATTTCTTATCCAGGATTTCTCTGATGGTTTTGGAAATATTGCTCATCTCGCTAAAAGACTTTATATCCTTCTTGTAAAGCCAATCAGCCAGCTGCTTTGCCACAAAAGCGGGCCATTTATTCTCCGCAACCATGCTTTGCAGCTCATCCAGCGTTTTCCCGAACAACTTTTCCTTTGTCATATATTTTGATTTTTGTCAAAGATACAAAGTACTAAAATAATGACAATCCAAAATGTCGGATACAACATTTCATCATATTCCATATTTCAATATCAATAACTCAAGTTTTGTGTAAAAAAAATTCGTAATTTCCCATATCTTTTAATAAAATCATGAGCCCATGAAGAATATTTGCATATCCCTGATTTTTATAGCTTTGTTAATATTAAGCCTCGGATCTTTTTCTCAGGATAACAATACAATTATTTTTATAAATAACCTTTGGGTTGACAAGCATCCACAGGATGTGCCAATATCTAAGTTTCAATTCACCTCTGATAATGGGAAATTTCAAGTAAGTTTTGGCGGTTATGCCAAGCTTGCCGGTCTGTATGATTTTCAGGACCTGAATAATTTGCAGGATTTCATTACTTATGAATTCCCGGTACCTCAGATCACAGATAGCAGAGGAAGGCTGCATTTATCGGCTAATCAATCAAAATTGCATACTGAATTCCTGGGAAAAACCAAGAAGGGAATTATAAAAATATACATTGAAGGTGACTTCAGAGGCAGAAATAATACTCTCAGACTTAATCATGCTTATGGGCAATATAAAGGCTTTCTTATCGGTCGAACCTGGACAACACTTATGGACCTTGGCGCATCACCCAATACTATTGACTTTGAGGGCCCTAACTGCGAGGTGGTTCTGAAAACAGCCATGATAAGATACGGAGCAGAAATCTCAAAGCACATAAATTTCACTGTAGCACTTGAAACACCGGAGCCTTCAATAACAAATACTTCAAGTACAAAATCTATCCCTCAATTCTGGCCAGACATGATAGGCCGAATTAACTGGCACGGGAAATTGGGGCATTTAATGCTTGGAGGTGTTTTTCGCGATATTGCTTATGAGGATACCATAACACATAAGATAAAATCAGCCCAGGGATGGGGAGTCTCTTTTAGTGGATCAGTAAACATTAGCAAAAACAACCTGTTCATGTTCCAGGGTGTTTATGGTAAAGGCATAGCTTACTATATACAGGATATTTCAGGTGTCGGACTTGACCTCATTCCCAAGAACCCTGGATCAGGTACACTGGAACCTCTGCCTGCCTACGGAGTATATGCTGCCCTTCAGCATCACTGGAGCTCAAAGCTGAATTCTACGCTTGTATATGGATTCACCTATGTGGAGGACCTAGGGTTCAAACCTAATGATGCATACAAACTGGGACAGTATTTTGCTGCAAATCTATTCTATGATTATAATGAGAGCATCACAACGGCAATAGAATATTTGTGGGGACAAAGGACCAATAAGGATGGTGCAAAAGGGCCAGCAAGCAGGATAAATTTTATGGTACAGTATTCATTCTGAAGAAGAAATAGCAAATAGCAAATAGCAAATTAGAAATTAGAAATTCCAAGCAAATTCCAAAATACAAATCCAAAATATCAAAGGTGCAAAATGCTAATTTTTGCAAGTTTGTAATTTTTATTATTGTGATTTGTTCTTTGCTTGGAATTTGTAATTTATGATTTGGAATTTAGACTTCTACCTGCTTTTTTTTCTGGCACTTTGATTCACTACCAGGATACCACTGTCCACAATAGCTTTTGCAACGACCATTGCGTAATCATCAGCTGCATCACCTAAAGAATAAAGCATTTCTGTTTTTGTTTGTGCTGACCAGATCATTTTCCCTGAAGGGAATTCATAAATATTTGTCTCCAGGAAAAACTGCTCTGATCCTGCGTAATAACCAGGCTGATAAACATAGCTATACATCTGCCCGTAGTAGTCGTTAAACGGCACATCATATCCCGGAGTATAATAATACGTACCCGGCACATATCTCCTGGTATCATCGTACGACAAAAGGCTAACGGTCAATACTCCATCAATTTTATTTGATTTAAAAAAAAGTAATAACTCTTCCTTTGTCAGGTTTTGTTTTGTAGCATTTGGCGGCAGAAAATCAAGTGCTGCAATTGCATTTATGCCCTCACTTAATAATTCTGTTTCAAGTGTCTCCTCAATCATTTTCCTGTAATCAGCTCTATTTCCAATACCCACAATAGCAAGGTGCTTGAATTTAACAGCTTTGATATCCTGATCAGCCCAGGAAGCAGTGATCTTTGTTGATGGCCCGCATGATGCAATTACTGCAAGCAGAAATATAAAGCTTATGAGTTTTTTCATCTTTAATATTTATATTTTCAAATTCAATTTTTAACAAAAGTACGTTTAATATCAATAATAGTATTGACCTCAGCAATACTTATTTCGTATATTTAGTCTTCATTTAAACTCAAATATCATGAAAACATTTGTAAGCTTACTGATAACATTTTTGGTTTTTTCCAGTATTTCATTTTCTCAGATTGACAAAATGCGTGATCAGCTTGATGACGCCACTGCTGAAGAAGAAGGACTTATGACATTGAGGTTTATCAATTCCCTGAATGGACAAGCGGTTCCTGATGCCACAATTAGCATTCAGGATTTCGGAAAATATAAAACAGACCTTGAAGGAAAACTTCGCTTTGAAGCCCTGGAAAAAGATGGAAGATATCCATTCCGCTTTGAAAAAGAGGGATTTATTTCTGAAGATGATTTCTTTGAAGTTATCGCAGGAACCATATTCTATAACCGTTTTTCCGTATCATCAAAGATAGATAAGGGAACTTACAGAATAGTACTTGACTGGGATAAAAAACCCAAAGACCTTGACGCTCACCTCTTGAAAGGTGATCAGTTTCATATATCATACAGATACCTTGTTACATCACAAGACGGACTAACAAGTCTCGATATTGACGACAAAGACGGCTACGGACCGGAAACAATAACTATCCGCAACATTGACGACAATGCCACCTATGATTACTATGTTCACGACTATACTAATAAGGATAAAAAGAATGCCAAAGGCCTATACAAAACCAAGGCAAGGGTGAAGGTTTATGGAGATGGGAAATTACTTTATGTTTTCAGGATACAGGAAAAGATTAAAGGAAATACATGGGATGTGTTCAGGATTGTGAATGGAGAGATCATTCCTGTTGATGAGGTGAGGAATGAGTGAGGAAGATACTAGATACTAGATACCAGATGCCGGATAAGGGTGTCTGGTTTATTATTGACAATATGAATATATTTTCATATATTTACATACTTACTATTCTCATCTGATGTTGCTGCCTCCTTTTCTATTCCCTACAAGAATTAAAAACCTAAACCAATAATTATGAAAAAGTATCGCCTTTTCTATCTGTTTTTATTCATCTCACAATGCATTTTCTCACAAACTACCATGAATTATGCACTTAATTTCAATGGTAGCGATGAGTATGTTTCCACTTCAAGTACAGCTTTAACAACTTATGTTTCAGTTGAGGCCTGGGTGAAAACCAATTCTTCCACCGGGGATCAGAGGATAGTATCTATGGCTACTTCCAGCTCGAACTCTGATATTGAATTCATCCTGGCACTTAACACTTCTGACGAACCATATTTCAAAGTGGTTGAGTCTGATGGTTCATCAAACGCTACAGCAACATCAAGCTCAGCATTAACAAGCCAGTGGGCTCATGTAGCCGGAATTTATGATGGGACAGATATTAAGGTTTATGTTAATGGTGTTGAAACAGGAACAGCAAGCCTTTCCGGAACAATTAATACGCATTCATGCCCTATTGATATCGCTGGTTATTCCTATTCAAAAGCCGGGGAATACTTTGATGGAATGATTGATGAGGTCAGGATATGGAGCAATGTAAGAACGTTAACGGAGTTACGTGGCAATATGTTTAGAGAACTTGCCGGAAATGAATCAGGTCTCTTTGCCTATTATAAAATGTCTGATGGCTCAGGAAGTTCATTAGATGACGATAAAAGCGGAGGCACACTTGATGGTAGCATGACGAATATGGGAGATATAAACTGGGTTACTTCAGCTTGTTTTTCAGGGCCAAGGAATTGTCTTGCATTTGATGGAACTGAAGATAACTATGTTGAAGTCCCGGACTGGGCAAGTTTTCCATTTTCAAACCAGATCACTTTGGAAGCATGGGTAAAATTAACTACCGGTAGCAATGGTGATAAAATAATATTTCAAACCAGTAACGGAGGTCAATGGACTTCAACTTGCGCATACGGACTTATTTTCAATGGGACAACTAGAATACCAACATTCATAGTAGAAAGTAATGTTTTACAGGCAACTGGACTAAATTTACCAGAATCCGAATGGCATCATATTGCAGGTGTTTTTGACAGAAATACTGACGCCGGTGCAACCACTGACATGAAAATCTACGTTGATGGTATTTTAATTAATTCTATGAATCAAGACAATTTAATTACAGATCCAGGCACTCAAAAATGCTATATTGGGGGGTTTCTAAAAACTGGGTCAGTATACCAGCCATTTCATGGTTCAATTGATGAGGTCAGAATATGGAGTACAGCCCGCACAGAAACTGAGATCCGGGAAAATATGTGCAGGACTCTGGATGGTGATGAAACAGGACTAAAAGCCTATTACAGGTTTGATTTAGATCCCGGCACCGGACAAACAACATTATTCGACATTACCACAAATAATCATAATGGTACCATGACGAATATGGATGCTACTGCAGACTGGACAGCTTCAACAGCTTTTAACACATGGGAAGGAAGTATTAGCACATCCCCTTCTACAGCCGGAAACTGGAGCAGAAATACAGTTCCCGGAGCAACGGACCACGTCGGTATCTATAGCTATACCGGTGGAAACAACTGTGTTGTCCCAAGTGGAAAAGCCACTTTAAATGCTTACAATATGACCATCAGTTCAGAAAGTTATGTTACTTTGCAGAGTGGTGGTGCTACCAGTATAGCAAATAATTTGTTTATCAATTCTGATATTGCAGCCACAGGTGCTTTAATAAATGAAAACACATCAGGTGGTATTACAATAAGTGGTGATGCTTATATTCAAAGATATATTTCACAAACAGACTGGCATATGCTGTCAGCACCCATTTCCGATCAGTCAATCAGCACTGAATTTGTGGATATTTCCGGTACTATCAGTTCTGATGTGGACTGGTACAAATATTATGAGCCTAATAATATATGGATTAATATCAAAGCTGATGATGGAACATATAATCAAGGTTCAGGGGACACATATTGGTCAAATGATGCAGATCCTTTATTTGAGCCAGGCCGGGGTTATTTGGTGGCATACGGAGATGCAGAATATTGTAAAAACTTCATAGGAACCTTAAATGATGGGAGCCTCACTACCGGAACAGGATTACCTTCTTTAGATTTCTCAGAACCGGATCCTGGCTATCAGGGATGGAATCTATTAGGAAATCCCTATCCTTCTGCAATTGACTGGGATGACATTCCTCTTCCTACAGATTTAGACCTTCAGGTTCAGGTATATGATGGGGCATCAGGAAATTATAAGTACTGGACCCGTGGAGGCACCGGAACACTTCCAGATGGTATTATTGCCCCAACCCAGGGTTGGTATGTACGCGCTACCAGTGCCAGTGCTACCTTAAGCCTGGACAATGATAGCCGTACATGGGCCACTCCTTGCCCATATAAGCATACCCCCAGTGATGTGTTGCACCTGCATATAGCAGGAAATAACAAAAGCGATGACATCATTGTACGCTTCGTTCAGAATGCTACGGAAGATTTCGATTCTGAATTTGATGCCAATAAGATGACTGGCGATGTAAGCGCCCCTCAGTTTTATACCATGTTGAACGGGATCTCGTATTCTTTAAATGCACTTCCAATATGGACAGACAAATTCACTGTTCCTCTTTACCTGACTGTTGGAGCTGACAATACATATGAAATTTCACTGGAAGAAAATACATTATCTTCCATCACTTCTGCTGACCTTCAGGATCTGAAAACAGGAACATTCACCAATTTAAACAGCTCCGCTACCTATTCATTTACGGCTTACGAAAACGATGACCCATATCGCTTCCTGCTGCATTTTAACGGTATCAGTGATATTGAAGAGATCATCCCGCATGAACAGATCACGGTTTACTACCATAACAATCAATTGATCATTAAAAACCCTGATGAATTTACAGGAACTATTAGAATTAATGATATCAGCGGGCGAGTGTGTGATAACTTCACACTTACTGGAAATGCTGTTCAGACGCAAGCAATAACTTATAATCCGGGTATTTACATAGTGAATATCAGCACTAATAAATCACAAAAAAGTTATAAGATATTCATTACGAGATAATCTGAATCAGAAAGGACATAAAGTATTAAATTAAAATAAATCCAACCAAATGAAAAAATTAATTATTTACATAAGCCTGTTTATTATAACAGGACTCTTTTCATTAGAACCTTTTGAAAGCTTTTCTCAGCTTCCTCCCGGACCACCTGCTGACCATGGAAGTACAGGGAACCAGGGTCCGACAGATGTACCCATTGGCGGTGGTTTGTTTATAATACTCGGACTTGGTGGTGTTTATGGTGGGGTAAAATATTATCAGAATAAAAAGAAGAAGCTTACTGTATAAATTTTTCTTTACTCTAAGTAGGTTCCAGTCGCCAGTCGCCAGTCGCCAGTCGCCAGTCGCCAGTGGCCAGTC